>NZ_JAAKTY010000029.1:0-51141 GCF_049174875.1 Aeromonas sp. 600948 | reverse complement strand
TGGTCAGCAGCACCTGTACCGTGCCATCCGTTTCGGTCGCACCCGCATTCAGCGCCTCGACGTTGAAGTCGATGTCACCTTGTGGCGTCACTATCAGCGTCAAGGTCGAAGTAACAACATCAGAACTATCGGTGACCAGATAACTCACTGTAGGAACTGCACCAGAATAGTCAGGAGCGGGGGTAAAGGTGAAAGAGCCATCACTGTTGATGATCAGCGTACCAATGCCAGTAAGGGTCGATGTAACACCTGCGGGAACATCAATATTACTACCCCAGCTATAGCTGATGATGGATTGAGCCAAGGGACCATCCGGGTTGGAGCTATTGGCCAAAAGATCACCACTGACAGGGTTATCTTCATCCATCGAAAATACTTCACTCTCATCCAACAAGAGATTAGTTAGTGGCTCCGGTTCTAACAGTGGTTCAGCCGCTTGCTCAGTGTTGATAATGGGTTCAGCCTGATAATTGGTATCAAAACCGGCCTCGGCAATGGTCGCATCACCGGTTCTATCAATGGTGACAAAGCCACCATTGCCGCTTGCTCCTGCTACCCCGCCAATACCACCGCCACCACCGGCAGCAGGTGCACCACCTGCTGCTGAAGCCTCAAAGTTTTGCGTCGGGTCAACGCCTTGCAAAATTGACTCTTGCAATGCAGCAATGTCAGAAGGAGCGCCCTCCGTGCTGGCACCACCTTGCGGTTGTCCCGGTTCTGCTAATTCGGAACCGGTGGGTACATTCTGCGCTGGTGTATCGTCATAGGGGGAAAGAACAAGCTTGGCATCATCCGCTATGGTCAATTTGGCACCGGGCTGGAGTATTTCCCCCTTTTGCAGGGGGCGACTGCTGCCATCAGCCAGCACAATCTCCACATTCCCTTCGATAGCTGAGACAACCACGGACTTGTCGATGATTTGGGTACGCATATCCATTGCTCCAACGTGACAGATCTTGATGTCTACACCGTAGAGGGAGATAACGTGCTTTTCCGTTGCAATAATCTATAGGTTTGACTGCCCTCAAACCGATATAGAGAATAAAATCGAAAGGTTATTTTTTCTTCATCAAAATCATAACGATACAAATGGAACCAAATAACACCCATATTAATTTGATAATAAAAAAATCAAAAAATATATTGTATTGATATAAAAAATGACCCCATTCGGGGCCATTTCTACAGTGCACATATCAATCAAGACAAGGGGAAAGCAGGATGCACAAATCCCTGATAACCATCGATATGCAACTTGGAAAGCAGTTCCACTTGATGTTGATCTTCGACGCGGGTTGCAATGGTGGTCACACCGGCATTGTGCGCAGCTCGGCACACTGCAGCCAAGAATGAGGTGTCAGCACCAGGCTCCATGACCTGACTGGTATAACCGTGATCCACCTTGACATAGGCAGGCGCTAACTCCTCCAGATAGCCCAGTGACTGGAAGTGACGGCCGTAGTGGTCAACCCCCCACTGGAAACCATGGACCTGCAATGCGCCTACCAAAGCGGCCACATGATCTTTGTGCTTCATAATGGCTGCCTCGGGTATCTCGAATAACAGCCGTTCTTTCAATTCGCCATGTTCGACCAGATAGTGCGTCAGCCAGGTCAAAAACTCATCCGAACAAAGCGAACCTGCCGTTATATTAATTGCCAGCACTAGATCCGCTTGTTTGTGCAGTAAGGGAACACATGCATCAAGTATTGCCTGATCAAAATCGCCCCCCAATTTGAACTGTTCGATGGCAGGCAAAAACTGACCGGCAAAATAGTCCGTGCCATCGCGAGAGATAGATGCAAACAACTCGGCATGCAACCTGGCCCCGTTATCAAATCGGCAAGCTGGCTGAGCCTTGAATCGCCAGAGGTGATGCGAAATAGCATCCTGAACCAAATCACGCCATGCCAAGCGCCCCATCAACCCCTGCTCGGCTCCCCCTTCCATGACAACAGCACCACGGCGTTCATTACGCGCCTTGCCGAGTGCATTATCCGCTTTAGTCAACAGGACTGAGAGATCATCATTACCATCACGGCCTGCAATACCAATGACGGAGAGAGGATTACCCTCCGCCATTGGGTTCACGACCAGATCAGCAATACGAGAATTGATAATTTCTGCCAACTCCTTAAGCTGACCCAAATCATCTGTCGGGCAGAGCAGAGCATATTCGGTCGCTGATATCCGCGCCACAGCTGCACCATCCCATCCCTTAAGCTGTTCGCGTAAGATTTGTGCTATAGATTTGACCATATTATCACGGGCAGCAAAACCTTCATCACGGTAGATATCATCGAGCATATCTACCGCAACCAACATGATGCCCCCTTGGCCAGATTCTGCAATCCAGGCATTAACCTGACCAACAAAATAGGCTCGATTACCCAAGCCAGAAACGGCATCCACATAAACTCGTTCACGCAGTTTCTCCGCCTCGTCGGCCTGCTCTTTGAATTGCACCGCCAACTTTCCGGATAAGATGTTGATCGCTTGTACAACCTGCTTCAATTCATAGGTCTTGGGCTCTGGAATGGTATGCCCAAAATGATGCAATTCAATCTCGACGGCCTGCTCACAAATCTGCTTGAGCGGTTTTAACAGGAAATTAAGTGCACGCATAAGCAAGATCGTGGTTACCAAAAATCCAATCACAAACCAGGTCGCCAGTTCGCTCATCCCTGCCCACAGTTCGTGATAGGCTTGTCCTGGGTGGCCCACCACCTTGAGCTTGCCAAGTTGCAGCCAGCCAGACGTCAGAATTGACTCATTGGATACTTCCGGAAACAAGCCAAGTTCAATAAACCAGTCAGGTACACCTTGAATACGGCTGCTGTTTTCTTCTTCAATCACATCTTTCGACGCAAGCAGGTCAAGACGAACCATACGGTAATAACCACCATCAAATATGGCCTTAATCACCGACTCAGCTCCCACCTTGTCGCCATTTTCAAGATAAGGGGTTAATGCCAGTCCCAGTGACGTAGCGGTGTTGATTACCGTTGTTTCCTGCTGTTGTGCCAGATAAGTTCGTGTCGAATTGAATTGCACCCAATAAGTAGCTGCAAACAATAGTCCAAACAACAGCAACATGGTGGCCAATAACTGTCTATAAAGCGTCATAGGTTAATCATCCAAATTCACCACAGGCCTAGCCAATCGCCCCGATGTCATGCGATTGCGTAAATCATTCCATAATCCCAAGCGAGATGATTGGCCAGCCAGCTCCCCTTGGCCTCGCGCCTTCATCAACCACAAGTGACTACCGTTAAAACTATAGATAGGTACCAAATCTCGCCGTTGGGTAGCGGGTCGAATAGAGCCTATCAAATTATCCAAAATAACCGGAACCGAAGAGGGTGTCTCATAATATGCCACCACCATGTGGAACTGGTTGTAATCAAGGGCCTTGACATAAACCATCCGCATTTTTTCATCCGGGATCCCCAATTCCAGTAGTGTGGAATATTTGGCAATACTGAAATCTTCGCAATCTCCTCCGGCAGCTCCCAGAAACTCGAGCGGGGTTGCCCAGTAATCTTTCTTGCGCCACAACTTGATGTCATCAACAAAGCGCATTTGATTAAAAAAGTTGTTCACTCTTTCGAGCTTTTTCGTCTCGCTCAGTGCCTTTCCCTTCGTTTCCATCACCAGCATGCGCCAACTGGTTACACGCTTGCCAGCTCTGGCGCCATAGGTCTGCTCCGCCCGCTTGATCAAGTTGAGGTCTTCCTGTGGCAGAGGCTGGCTGGCACAGAGCAAAAGTGAGAAGGGTAACAGCAGGATCCATAAGGAGTGGCGCAGAGTACGTAGAGATCGGTATCTCCATTTATTGAGGAGATCATACCATCTGCCTCCGGTACCACGCTGGAGTGTCACGTCATATGCCTGCTGCATGATTGCTTCTGCACTCCTCAAAAACCGCGCAACCACCTGCTTTAGCCAAACATGGTGACTGCCAGCTGCAGTCACCATGTTGGCGTTCATCATCATCCCGGCGGGATCATTGGCAAACGGTTATTGCCTGGGCTGCCATTCAGCGGGTTGCTTGACGCTAAATGCGTTGAGCAGACTTCCAGTCGCATTGAGGATGCGATAGTCCGCCAGCAATGCATCATACTCAGCAGTGATATAACTGCGACGCGCTTCGAACAATTCGTTTTCGGTGTTCAATACGTCCAGCAAGGTTCGCTGACCCAAGCCAAACTGCTTCTTGTATGCCTGAACGGTATCGTAGCTTGCATCCACATGCTCTTTAAGGAAGGTTTTCTGTTTGGCCAGCGACTCTTTCGCATTCCATGCCAAACGGGTTCCCTCTTCTACCTGACGAAATGCATTCAGATGAATGTCTTTCGCCTGAGAGTACAGTGCCGAAGTTGCATTGCTCTCGGCTACGTCAGAACCACCTCGGAACAGGTTGTAACGCATCCGCACCATAGCTGTCAGATCGTCATTGCGACCTTTAACGGCATCAATATCCTCATTCCAGTTTTGGTCCACTTCAAAAGTGACGTTAGGGTAGAAACCGGATTTGGCACCTTCATGCTGATACTTGGCCGCTTCAATATCTTGCAGGGATGAGAGCAGGGTCGGGTGAACTTCTGTCGCCGTTTTCAGGGCAGTATCGAGACTAGCCGGGACCAACTCGGCATTAGGTACCGGTTGAACGAGATCTTTTGGTACCTCGTTAACCACCCGAATAAACTCGCTTTCCGCATCACGGTAGTTGTTTTCAGCGGCGGCTTGGTTGGCGTAGGCCCTGGCAACACGACCATCAATCTGGGTCTGATCAGCAGTAGAACCAAGCCCTGAATCAGTCCGTTTCTGAATGTCGCTACGGATCTGTTCGTGGGTTTCCAGGTTCTGTTTGGAGAGTTCCAGGATCTCCTGCTGGCGCAGCATATTGAGGTAGACCTCAGCCACTCGCAGCGCGGTATTCTCTGCTTCGGAGATCATCGCCAGACGCTGGGCGTTGGCTTCAGCTTCAGTTCGGGAGACGTTGTTGCTGACATCAAAGCCATCAAACAACATCTGCCGCAAACTGAGCCCAGCCTCTTTGCGAGTCATGGAGTCATCAATATTGCTGTTTGAACCAGCAGCCCGGGTAGAAGGGCTGTCAGTCTTTTCATAGCCTACGCCGCCACGCAGATCGATCGTTGGATAATAGCCACCCTTGGCGCCATCATGCTGATAGAGGCGTGCCTGGTAGAGATCAAACGCTTCCTTGATCTTGGGATGCGTAGCGAGTGTCTGTGCCACCGACTCTTCCAGAGTCTGGGCCTGACCCAAACTAGGGATCAGGGTGATGCCACTGACCAGCATGGCAACAATCGTTTTTTTCATGTTATCTCCAGTCATGTTTTGTTTTTAGATTGTTGGCTTATCGTTCTCTCAGTGCCGACTGCTTAGCCCGTAAAATCGGCTTAAGTAAATAGTCTAGGACACTTTTTTTACCAGTAATGATATCAGCACTGGCTAACATACCGGGGATGATGGGAAGTGCGTTAAGCTCATCGCCCAAGTAACTCTTCTCGGTACGCACCCGAACCAGATAAAAGGAGTTCCCCTCCTCATCCTGGATCGAGTCCGCACTTATCTGTTCAACCTTGCCATGCAATCCTCCATAGATTGTAAAGTCGTAGGCAGTGATCTTGACGATGGCATCCAGCCCCGGTCGCAGGAAGGCGATATCTTTCGGCGACACCTTGGCTTCAACCAACAAGGTGTCCTCCAGCGGCACTATCTCCATCAAATCCATGCCGGGCTGCACCACGCCGCCCAGAGTGTTGATCTTGAGTTTCTTGATGGTGCCCTTGAGCGGAGCAATCACGCTGGTCCGGTCTACCCTGTCTCGCAAGCCAACCTGCCCTTCTGACAACTGGCCAAGTCGCCCCTGCTTCTCATTCAGTTCCGTCTGGGAGTCAGCACGGAATTTCAGCGCTATGTCATTGCGCTTGGAAATAGTCTCACGCAACACCGAATTGAGTTTTGGGATCAGCAGACGGTTGCTCTCCAGCTCCCCCTGCATCTCGTTGACCTGCCGCTCCAGCTTGATTAGCTCCACTTGAGGCACTATACCCTCTTTTGCCAGTGGACGGCTAATATTGAGCTCTTGTCTGGCCAGATCCACACTGCGATTCACGGTGCGAATTTTGGCATTCAGTTCAATCAGTTCCTGCTCTTTCTGCTCGATCTGTTGACCAAGAATATAGAGCTGGTTCTTCAGGTTATTAAGGCGATCCCGTTGTACCGAGCGTTCACGGTTGGCATATTCGGGAAAGACGGTTTCATAGCCATCCGGAAACTGAATTGGCGCTTCTCCCACCACTACCTGTTCACGCCACCCCAGTGCAGGGTCATTTTTAACCTCAACACTGGCCATTTCGGCCCGTAACCGGGCAATATCTCCTTTCAGAGTGACCAGCTCCTGCTCACGCTCTCGAAAATCGGAGCGGAAACGGGTGTCATCGATACGCAGCAGCGGCTGTCCCTTCTCGACGATATCTCCCTCTTTGACGAAGATCTCTTTGACTATCCCCCCTTCCAGATTCTGGATCACCTGTAGTTGGCGGGATGGGATCACCTTGCCCTGACCCACGGTGACTTCATCCAGCTCGGCCCAGGCAGCCCAGACGATGGCACTCATGAAAAAGAGGAAACAGCACCATAACAGGATGCGGGCACCGGTTGGGGTAGTAAGCAACACAGCTGCCGCGCCGTCATCGACAAACTCCAGATGCTCGGGTGCCGGCAATACATCACCGGAAGGCGCATTTTTGCTGCGTTTTAACCAGTTCATGAGCCCCTTAACCATGGGACACCTCCTGCACGCGCACCTTGCCTTCCTTCAACTGCTGCAACACCACCTCTTTGGGACCATCTGCCACAATCTGTCCCTGCTCGATGACGATAACTCGCGAGGCCACATCCAGCATTGAGGTCTTGTGGGTGATGAGGATCAAGGTGGTTTCCGGGCCCAGTCTGGCGAGCTCCTGTTTGACCTGCATCTCGGACTGGTTGTCCATGTTGGAGGTAGGCTCATCCATCACCAGAATGGGGGGATCATTGAGCAGGGCGCGTGCCAGCAGGATCGACTGACGCTGGCCACCGGAAAGCTGACGGCCACCCTCACCTATCTGCCGATCCAATCCGTTGGGATCACGGTTGGTAAAATTGGTGACGCCCGCCCGCTTGGCAGCACGCAAGACTCTCACGTCATCCACCAGCGGATTACCCAGCATGATGTTGTCTCGCACCGAACCAAAAAAGAGAATGACATCTTGGGGAACACAACCGATATTGCGACGAATCACCGAGGGAGGCAACTGGTCTATTTCGAAACCATCGATCCGGACCGAACCGTCAGTCGGCCGATACAGCCCCATCAACAACTTCTCGAGGGTCGTTTTACCCGCCCCAATCCGGCCGATAATTGCCACCTTTTCACCCGGCTGAATACGCAAATTGATATGGTGCAGGGTGCTGGTTTCCATTCCTGGATATTTGAACGAAACATTTTCGAATTCAATTCGACCGGCAATCACCGGATGATGGATATATTGCTTGCCTTCCTCCTGCTCACCCGGGGTTTGCATGATTTTTTCCAGAATATCCAGTGCAGACTTGGCCTGGTTATAACGGGTCGACAACACTGAGAGTTGCACCATGGGCGCAATGGCACGGCTGGAGAGCATCACGGCAGCAATCATCCCCCCCATGGTGACTAAGCCTTCGGAGATCTGGTAAACACCGACAATCACCAGACCGACCGTCACCACCTGCTGGATATAACTGGCCAGTGACGACATGGAGTTGGTAATTCGCCGTGTTTGTACACCCCAGGTGGAAATATGGGAAACAGCCTGCTCCCAACGGTGCTGGAACAGACTCTCGGCGCCAAAAATTTTGACCGTTTCCAGCCCGGAAATACTTTCGATCAGGTTGGCATTTTTCTGAGAGGCCAGCCGGGAACCCTCTTCGATGGACTTTTTGAGCGGCTCTTGAATATAGAAGCTGTAGGCGATCAGGATCAGCATGGCGACGATGGGGACCACCACCATCACACCGGCAAACATCCAGATAATAAAAAGGAAGAAGACGGCAAAAGGCAGATCGATAAGAGTAGAAACCGTCGCGGAAGTGAAAAACTCCCGCACCGATTCAAATTCCTGCAGATGTTTGGCGAAAGCGCCGGTGGAAGCGGGACGAGACTCCATCCGCATGCCCATCACCTTGGCGAAAATCTTGGCGGACAGCAGCACATCAGACTTTTTGCCAGCGATATCGATAAAGTAACTGCGCAACTGCCGCATCACAAAATCGAAGGTAAAGACCACCATGGCCCCGACCGCCAGCACCCAGAGCGAATCAAATGCCAGATTGGGCACAATCTTGTCATAGACGTTCATGGTAAAGAGGGGGCTAGCGATGGCAAACAGGTTGATCAGAATGGAGGCGATCAGCACATCGCGATAGATTCCGCGAGATTCAAACAAAGTGCTCCAGAACCAGTGGCCATCACGGGTCTCCAGCACCTTGGGAGAGCGCTCGTCAAATTTGAACTGCTTCTTAACGTAAAAGAGACGCCCCAAATACTCATCACCCAGCTGGGCAGCAGTCAGCCATTGGGCGGCATCACCTGCCTGCGGGAAAATCACTTTCCCCTGGCTGCGATCTTCGTTCCACTCCAGCAAAATACAGGCGCCACCGTTACGCATCTGCAATACGCAGGGCAGCAGCAAGGGAGAGATCTGATCAAGCGGCTGGATCACTTCACGGGCAGATAGCCCGCCCCGCTCGGCAGCACGACAAAAGAGTGCTGTAGTCAGTCGTCCGGAGACCAGTGGCAACCCGGTCGTCAGGGCATCCTGGCTGTTGGGCACACCATAAAAGCGGGTCAAGAAGACCAGACACTCCAATAACTCATCGATACGACTTGTTTCTGCTTGCATAGCATCCCGTCACTGCATTAATAAGGTCGATACGAGAGGGGTATCACTCATATTTTCCTGCTATAGCGACTCTAAAAACGAGCCCCCTCCCACAGATGAGCCTGATCAGGGAATAAACCTATCCGGATACATCGTGACACTCACCACCAATTTTCCTTGCATGATGATTGGTAAAACCAGCCTGTGAGCATCATGCCGACGCCTCCCTCAGGTAAATGGAGGTGTTAATTGATAATGGCATTTATTGTGGCGCATCACTATATCAACCTGCAGGTACCAAAACTATAGTTTATGGTATGAACTTTTTATATAACCCTATGTTTTACGTGAAAATAATAATTACGAACTCAATTATAGGTCAGGAAGTATGAAGGGTCTTCCCAGTGCATGACCCTGAGGGCCACTCAAGGAGAGTGCTCGTGCAATGTCCGCCATCGCAGTCCAGCGATTCTCGCACCAGGCGGGAGCAAGCAGGGTTGGGCGGCGCGCCGATGCCGAAATCCGGTGATACACCACCTCGGGTGGTGTGTGCTGGATCATGGCGACAGCGGCTTCCACATACTGCTCCAGCGTCAATACCTCAAGGCGCCCCGCCTGCCACGCTTTGCCAAGAGTACTGCCCTCTACCACATGAAGCGGATGCAGCTTGATCCCCTCAACACCGGTCTCAACGATACGATGCAGGGTATCGAGGCTGTCTATTGGCACTTCGCCCGGCAGGCCGACGATCAGATGAGCACATACCTTGATGCCGCGCTGATGGGCACGTCTTACCGCATCCTCATAGGCGGCATAACCGTGGCCGCGGTTGATCCGTTGCAGGGTCTTGTCATTGGCGCTTTGCAGCCCGAGCTCCAGCCACACCTCGTAACCCCGGGCCTGATAGCCCGCCAACAGATCGAGCACCGCATCCGGCACGCAATCGGGGCGAGTGCCCACACAGAGCCCCACCATATCGCTCACCGACAGCGCCTCTTCATACATCCGCTGCAGATATTCGACCTCGGCATAGGTACTGGTATAGGCCTGAAAGTAGGCAAGATAGCGCTTGGCACGGGTGACTTCGTCCCGGCGAGCCAGCAGTTGTTGCACCACGGAGAGTTGCTGAGCCGACTCGTCGGCAAAAGAGGATACGTTGCAGAAGGTGCAGCCACCGCGGCCCAGGGTGCCGTCACGGTTCGGGCAGGTGAAGGCCCCATGGATGGAGAGTTTGTGGATCTTCTGACCATGACGCTGCTTGAGATCCTGACCGAATGTATTGACGAGTTCGTGTAACTGCATGACACCTCCGCTAAAGGAGCGCCATTGTACGAGCTTGCGCAAAACAGGGACTGAGCTGGATCAAGCTAGCGGAGAGGGTAAAACATATAAATACCCGACCAATTTTGAATAAATATAGAGAAAAAGCGCAAAAAAAGGATTTTTACAGTTCTTTGACGATTCAAACAGTAAACATCCATATGAAAATGAGACCTGATAACCCACTGTTGAACAATGAAAAATTCAAAGAGACCCGACAGCACACAATTGCAAGCATGGGATATTGAAAATGTGATCCCTTCCGCTGTCGGCCACATCGGGTTGGTAAAATTACTACATTCGCCCACCGTCGCCGAGCGCACCATTGAGCCCGCCAATGACGATATATTTAACCAACAAAATAAAAATACACAGAATAAACACTCCATAACTGCGAGCGAATCCCCCTAACCCGACATTTTGTTATGCGAATGTAACCATGAAGACAAACCTGACCTGCGATTGACCTCGCCAGAAAATCCCATTAGTTTGGAGATTCGCCACGTCAGGCAGACGGAACCACAAGAGCCAATCGCAATTTATGCAGTCAGGTGATGACTGTGCGATACAAGGCCGAGCAAGGGAGAAATGCAATGTCACTATATGATCCAAAGCTGGAGAGGGATAACTGTGGCTTCGGCCTGTTGGCCCACATGGAAGGGGAAGCCAGCCACAAGCTTGTCCGTCTCGCGATGTCAGCATTGGCTCGCATGCAGCACCGCGGCGGGATCTCCGCCGATGGCAAGACCGGCGATGGTTGCGGTCTGCTGCTGCAAAAACCGGACAGCTTCTTCAGAGCTGTCGCCGAGGAGAAGGGATGGCACCTTGGCCGCAACTATGCGGTCGGCATGCTGTTTCTCAACCCTGACCCCGTATTGGCCCAGCAGACCCGCGACATCATAGACGAAGAGCTGGAAAAAGAGACCCTGAGTCTGGTCGGCTGGCGCAAGGTGCCCGTCGATACCAACGTACTGGGTACCATCGCCAAAGCCTCCCTGCCCAGCATTGAACAGGTCTTTGTCAACGCCCCGCCCGGCTGGGTCGACAAGGATCTCGAGCGCCGTCTCTATATCGTGCGTCGCCGCATCGAAAAGCGCGTCAACGACGACTACTTCTATGTGGTCAGCCTCTCCAACCTGGTCACCGTCTATAAAGGGCTGTGCATGCCGGTGGACTTGCCGCGCTTCTATCTGGATCTCGCCGACATACGTATGCAGGCGGCCATCTGCGTCTTCCACCAGCGTTTCTCCACCAACACCAGCCCGCGCTGGCCGCTGGCGCAGCCGTTTCGCTATCTGGCCCACAACGGCGAGATCAACACCATCGCCGGCAACCGCCAGTGGGCCAAGGCACGCAGCTACAAGTTTGCCACGCCGCTCATTCCCGATTTGCAGGAAGCGGCCCCCTTCGTCAACACCACCGGCTCTGACTCCTCCAGCCTCGACAACATGCTGGATCTCTTCCTCGCCGGTGGCATGGACCTGTTCCGCGCCATGCGCCTGTTGATCCCGCCTGCATGGCAAAAACACCCGAACATGGATGATGACCTGCGCGCCTTCTACGACTTCAACTCCATGCACATGGAGCCATGGGATGGCCCCGCCGGTATCGTCATGACCGATGGTCGCTACGCCACCTGCGCACTTGATCGCAACGGTCTGCGTCCGGCCCGCTACGTCATCACCAAGGACAAGTTCATCACCCTCGCCTCAGAAGTCGGTACCTGGGACTACACCCCGGACGAAGTGCTGGAGAAGGGCCGGGTCGGCCCGGGCGAGCTGTTCGTGGTGGATACCAGCAACGGCAAGGTGTGGACCAGCTTCGAGATCGATGACGACCTCAAGAACCGTCACACCTACAAGCAGTGGATGGATAAACATTGCCGCCGACTGGTCCCCTTCGAGCAGATGGACGACAGCCAGACCGGTAGCCGCGAGTTCTCTGATGACCAGCTGAAAACCTATCAGAAGTTGTTTGGCTACTCCTTCGAGGAGCTGGATCAGATCATCCGGGTGCTCGGTGAAAATGGTCAGGAGGCGGTGGGCTCCATGGGGGATGATACCCCGATGGCGGTGCTCTCCTCCGGCCCGCGCACCCTCTATGACTACTTCCGCCAGATGTTTGCCCAGGTGACCAACCCGCCCATCGACCCGCTGCGGGAAAACCACGTGATGTCGCTGGCCACCTGTATCGGTCGCGAGCAGAACGTCTTCAACGAGACCTTCGGCCACGCCCACCGGGTGCTGTTCCAGTCGCCGATCCTGCTCTACTCCGACTTCCACCAGCTGCTGGCACTGGAAGGTGAGTACTACCGTCATCAGGTGATCAGCCTCAACTTCAAGCCAGAAGAGGGGCTGGAAGCGGCCATCGTGCGCATCTGCGATGAGGCCAAAACCGCCGCCAGGAGTGGCACCGTACTGCTGGTGCTGTCGGATCGCGATATCAGCGCCGATACCCTGCCGATCCCGGCCGCCATGGCGGTGGGCGCGGTACAGCGCACCCTGGTGGACAACAACCTGCGCTGTGACGCCAACATTCTGGTGGAAACTGCAAGCTGCCGTGACCCGCACCACTTCTCGGTGCTGCTGGGCTTTGGCGCGACCGCCATCTACCCCTATCTCGCTTACGAAACCCTGGCCAAACAGGTTGAAGAGGGCGTGCTCACCATGTCCCTGCGCCAGGCGATGGTCAACTACCGCAACGGCATCAACAAGGGGCTCTACAAGGTGATGTCCAAGATGGGCATCAGCACGGTCGCCAGCTACCGCTGCTCCCAGCTGTTTGAAGCTGTGGGCTTGGCCAGAGCCGTGGTCGATACCTGCTTCCGTGGCGTATCGAGCCGTATTCAGGGTGCCGATTTTGCCGACATCCAGCAGGATCAGCACAATCTAGCCCGTCAGGCCTGGCTGGTGCGCAAGCCCCTCCCCCACGGCGGCCTGCTCAAGTTCGTCCACGGCGGCGAGTACCACACCTACAACCCGGATGTGGTGCAGACCCTGCAAACCGCGGTGCGCTCCGGCAACTATGCCGATTACAAGGAGTACGCCCGTCTAGTGAACGAGCGCCCGGTTGCCACTCTGCGCGATCTGCTTGCCCTGAAGAAGGTCGACAATCCGGTCGCGCTGGATCAGGTTGAGCCGGCCGACAAGCTGTTCCCCCGCTTCGACTCCGCCGCCATGTCCATCGGTGCCCTCGGCCCAGAGGCTCACGAGGCGCTGGCTGTCGCCATGAACCGCCTCGGCGGTCAGAGCAACTCCGGCGAAGGTGGCGAAGATCCCAAGCGTTTCGGTACCGAGAAGAACTCCCGCATCAAGCAGGTCGCTTCCGGCCGCTTTGGCGTCACCCCCCACTACCTGATGAACGCCGATGTGGTGCAGATCAAGGTGGCGCAGGGCGCCAAGCCCGGCGAAGGGGGCCAGCTGCCCGGTGACAAGGTGACGGCCCAGATCGCCCAGCTGCGTTATTCCGTGCCCGGCGTGACCCTGATTTCACCGCCGCCGCACCACGATATCTACTCCATCGAGGATCTGGCCCAGCTCATCTTCGACATCAAGCAGATCAACCCGAGCTGTCTGGTGTCGGTGAAACTGGTCTCCGAGCCCGGCGTGGGCACCATCGCCTGCGGCGTGGCCAAGGCCTATGCCGACTTCATCACCATCTCCGGTTATGACGGCGGCACTGGCGCGAGCCCCCTCACCTCGGTCAAATATGCCGGCTCCCCGTGGGAGCTGGGTCTGGCTGAAACCCAGCAGGCGCTGGTCGCCAACGGCCTGCGCCACAAGGTGCGGCTGCAGGTGGATGGCGGCCTCAAGACCGGTCTCGACATCATCAAGGCGGCCATCCTCGGCGCCGAGAGCTTCGGTTTTGGCACCGGCCCCATGGTGGCGCTCGGTTGCAAATACCTGCGTATTTGCCACCTGAACAACTGCGCCACCGGCGTTGCCACTCAGGATGAGAAGCTGCGTCGCGAGCACTTCACCGGCCTGCCGGAGATGGTGATGAACTACTTCAAGTTCATCGCCGAAGAGACCCGCGAGCTGATGGCCCAGCTCGGCGTCACCCAGTTGACCGACCTGATTGGCCGCACCGATCTGCTGGAGACCCTGCCCGGCCTCACCGCCCGGCAGGCCAAGCTGGATCTCTCCGGCATTCTGGCCCTTCCGGTGGCACCGGCAGGTTCCAGCCTGTTCAGCCAGCAGCACAACCCCACCTTCGACAAGGGGCCGCTCAACCTGAAAATGGTGGAGGATCTGCTGGAGGCGGTGGAAACCTCAAGCGGCGGCGAGTTCCGCTACGACATTCGCAACACCGACCGCTCGGTGGGTGCGCGCCTCTCGGGCGAGATCGTCAAACGTCACGGCAACCAGGGGATGGCGGCCGATCCGGTCAAAGTGCACTTCAACGGCACCGCAGGCCAGAGCTTCGGCGTCTGGAACGCAGGTGGCCTTGAGATGATCCTCACCGGTGATGCCAACGACTACGTGGGCAAGGGGATGACCGGCGGCAAGCTGGTGATCAAGCCCCATGTCGGCGTGGCGTTCAAATCCCATGAAGCAGCCATCATCGGCAACACCTGCCTCTACGGCGCCACCGGCGGCAAACTCTACGCCGCAGGCACTGCTGGCGAGCGTTTCGCGGTGCGCAACTCAGGTGCCCTGGCGGTAGTCGAGGGGATTGGCGACAACGGTTGTGAATATATGACCGGCGGCATCGTCACCGTGCTCGGTCAGACTGGCGTCAACTTCGCGGCAGGCATGACCGGCGGCTTTGCCTACGTGCTCGACGAGTGCGGCAACTTCGCCAAGCGCACCAACCCCGAGCTGGTGGAACTGCTGGATGTGGCGGATCTCGCCATCCATCAGGAGCACCTGCGCGGCATCATCACGGCGCACCTCAATGAGACCGGCAGCTCGCGCGCCGAGGAGATCCTGGCCAACTTCGACTCCTATGTGCCCAAGTTCAGGCTGATCAAACCCAAGTCCAGCGACGTGAAATCGCTACTGGGTCACACCAGCCGTTCCAGTGCAGAACTCAGAATCCAGGCGCAATAAGGAGGGAACCCTATGAGCCAGAACGTATTTCAGTTTATCGATGTCCAGCGGGTCGACCCGCCCAAGAAGCCGCTCAAGATCCGCAAAATCCAGTTTGTGGAGATCTACGAGTCCTTCAATCAGCCGCAGGTACAGATGCAGGCGGATCGCTGCCTCGAGTGCGGCAACCCCTACTGCGAGTGGAAGTGCCCGGTCCACAACTACATCCCCAACTGGCTGAAACTGGCCAAAGAGGGGCGCATTCTGGAGGCGGTGGAGCTCTCCCACCAGACAAACAGCCTGCCGGAAGTGTGCGGTCGGGTCTGCCCGCAGGATCGCCTCTGCGAGGGCTCCTGCACCCTCAACGATCGCTTCGGCGCGGTGACCATCGGCAATATCGAAAAGTACATCACCGACAAGGCGTTCGAGATGGGCTGGAAGCCCGATCTCTCGAACGTGGTCAAAACCGGCAAGCGGGTCGCCGTCATCGGTGCCGGCCCTGCGGGTCTCGCCTGTGCCGACGTGCTGGCACGCAACGGCGTCACCCCTGTGGTGTTTGACAAGTATCCGGAGATCGGCGGCCTGCTCACCTTCGGCATCCCCTCCTTCAAGCTGGAAAAAGAGGTGATGCAGCGTCGCCGCGAGATCTTCCAGGGGATGGGTGTAGAGTTTCGTCTCGAGACCGAAGTGGGCAAGGACATCACCTTCGCCGACCTGCTCGGCGAGTTCGATGCGGTCTTCCTCGGGGTCGGCACCTACAAGTACATGAAGGGCGGCTTTGCCAACGAAGAGGCGCCGGGCGTCTATGACGCCCTGCCCTACCTCATCGCCAACGCCAACCGGCTGCTGGGCTTCGAGAAGGCGCAAGCCGACTACATCGACTTCGCCGGCAAGCAGGTGGTGGTGCTGGGCGGTGGCGATACCGCCATGGACTGCGTGCGTACCGCCATCCGTCAGGGGGCCGCCAAGGTGATCTGCGCCTATCGCCGCGACGAGGAGAACATGCCGGGCTCCAAGCGGGAGGTGAAAAACGCCCGCGAGGAGGGGGTTGAATTCATGTTCAACCTGCAACCGGTGGCGGTCGAGCTGGATGCCAACGGTCGCACCGTCGGCATCAAGGTGGTGAGCACCGAGCTGGGTGAACCCGATGCCAATGGCCGCCGCAATCCGGTGGTTATCGAGGGCTCAGAGCAGGTGTTGGCCGCCGATGCGGTGGTGATGGCGTTTGGCTTCCAGCCCAACCCCCAGCCCTGGATGGCGGAGTTCGGCATCGAGCTCGACAACCGGGATCGCATCAAGGCCCGCGAGCAGGCGGAATACGCCTTCCAGACCAGCAATCCCAAGGTGTTTGCCGGTGGCGACGCGGTGCGTGGCTCCGATCTGGTGGTGACCGCCATCTACGAAGGGCGCAAAGCGGCCGAAGGGATCATGGACTATCTGGCGGTCTGATCTGACCGGCCACAGCCGTGATGTTCCCTAACAGTCAGCCCCGCCAATGCGGGGCTGATTTTCTATGCGCGCTCACCAACCGCTCATACGCTCCTGGCAGCCGTGAAGATAACTAGATGCAGTGCCTTGCGATGGCTCCTACACTGGGCAACTGCCACGGGAAAAACTCCAACCATTTGAGGCAGAATTTGTGACGTCTATCTGTTACACTTCGCGCCCGCCATTTTCCGGCTCACTCTCTGACTTGATGTCAGGCGCAGCCGTCGGTGGTTACAACCTCCGTCTCGCTCATGCCGAGCTAACCAAGCCAAACACAGCCCAGCTGGAACACAGGAACCCATTATGAGATTTGAATCGTTCGATTTTGCCCCCGAGATTTTGCGTGCTGTCTCAGATTGCGGTTATCAGGAGATGACCCCTGTGCAGCAACAGGCGATCCCGGCCATTCGCCGTGGCCGCGATGTGCTGGCCAGCGCCCAGACCGGTACCGGCAAGACCGCCGCCTTCGCCCTGCCCATCTTGCAGCGTCTGGTAGACAATCCGGCGCCGGTCCAGCCTTCCAACGCCCGGGTGCTGATCCTGACCCCGACCCGCGAGCTGGCGGCTCAGGTGGCGAGCAACATCAATGACTTCGCCAAGTATCTCGATATCACCACCATCACCCTCGTCGGCGGTGGCAAGCAGGACGTGCAGGCCAAGAAGCTCAAAGCGGGCGCACACATCATTGTGGCCACCCCGGGCCGTCTGCTGGAGCACCTCACCGCCTGCAACCTCAGCCTCTCTGGCGTCGAGTGTCTGGTGATGGATGAAGCAGATCGCATCCTCGACATGGGCTTCAGTGCCGATGTGCAGAAGATCCTGCAAGCGGTCAACAAGACCCGTCAAAACCTGCTCTTCTCCGCCACCTTCTCCGACGCGGTGAAGAAGCTGGCCAACCTGATGCTGGACAGACCGCAGATCGTCAGCGTCAACAAGCAGAACTCCACCGCCGACACCGTCAGCCACACCGTCTATCCGGTCGAGCAGAAGCGCAAGCGCGAGCTGCTCTCCGAGCTGATTGGCAAGCAGAACTGGCAGCAGGTGCTGGTGTTCGCCAGTACCCGCGAGAGCTGTGATGTGCTGGTCGAGGAGCTGAACCTCGACGGCATCAAGTCCGCCGTTGTCCATGGCGAGAAGGCCCAGGGCAACCGTCGCCGCGCCCTGCGCGAATTCATGGAAGGCAAGATACGGGTACTGGTCGCCACCGAGGTGGCAGCCCGTGGTCTGGACATTCCGGATCTGGAGTACGTGGTCAACTATGATCTGCCGTTCCTGGCGGAAGATTACGTGCACCGCATCGGCCGTACCGGTCGTGCCGGCAAGCGCGGCATGGCCATCTCCTTCGTCAGCCGTGAAGAGGAGCGTACCCTGCTGGAGATCGAGGCCCTGATCGGCCAGAAGATCCGCCGCATCATGGTACCGGGCTATGAGGTGAGCAGCCGTGACGAGCTGATCAAACAGCTGCAGGAGCGTCGCCGCTTCGGCAAGCGTCCGCAGCGTGAAGATAACGCCGTGGCCCAGGTGATGGCCGAAGCCAAGCTGCAGGGTCAGCGCCTCAAGCGTCTGGCCGCCGCCAAGAAGCCCCGCCAGCCGAAATAAGGCGGACAGTTGCTCTATTGAACCGCAAAGGCGCCACTGGCGCCTTTGCCATCTCTGTCATCGGTGTTGACCCCTGGTGGTCAACTCAAGGATTGCTTATGACCTCTCCGACCTACAATCAGGCCCTGCTCGAGATGGCCACCCAGAGCCTGGCCGAACTGGCCCGCACCGCCGAGCAAAAGGCGGGCAAGCGCACTCCGGCGCAAGAGAGCCACTTTCTCTGCACCTGGATGGCCGACTCCCTCAAGGAGAAGCGCTTCTCCCGTCTGGTGATGGAAGATTTGAAAGCTTGGGTGCAGCTTGGCCGCACGCTGGGTGCGGGCGCCGATCTCAAGGGATTGCTGGAGCGCATCGCCTTCCAATACCAGTACGCCATGACCAATCCGCAGCAATTGGGAGCCAAGCTGGCGGCCCTGCTGGAGGATCTGACGGCGGCAGGCTGGCTGGTGCTGACCGAGAGCGAGGTGAACGCCAAGCTGCGCCTGCAATCGGGCGGTCAGGCGAGTCTGGTGGTAAGCCATAGCGAATATGAAGGCCATATCGAGGACGGTGAGCTTGTCAAACCCCTCACCCTCTATGTGCGCGGTGACGAGAAGGTGCTGGCCGAGGCGGCCTTCAAGCACGGCCTGCTGCTGAGCCAGGGCAACAAGAAGACCACCCTGGTCAAGCACCACAAGGCCTACCGGCTGATGCCGGACAACGCCCAACCGGCGCTGGCACTGCTGAGCGAGGCTCGCCAAGGCGCCTGATCCCGCCTGTCTTCAGCAATAAAAACGGCAGACCCTTGAGCAGGATCTGCCGTTTTTTATTGTTCGATGTTTGATGATGAGGTTGGGTAGTCGTTTAGCGGATCTTGATGCCAATCTGGCCCGCGTCACACCACTCGAACATCACCTCTTCGCTCTTGCCGCAGCAACTGCCACCACAGACCCGGCTTTCACGCTTGATGACCCGCCCCTTGCGCATCCAGACGCCGAGCATGGCCTCCACCGCATCTTCCGAGGTGTGGAAGTGGCGAGCCAGATCACGCCGGCTCACCTTCTGCTGCGCGGCGAGGTAATCCCCCAGCTCGCGCAGGATCATAAGGTCACCACCTTGCGGGCAACGATGTCACCGTGACGGCGACCGGCCCACCAGAGCAGTACCAGAGAGAGGCCATAGCTGACGATCCAGAACAGGCTCTGCTCCGGGTGAGCGGCGAAGGTCGCCACCTGATAGAAGAGGGTGGCGCACATAAAGGCCATATAGTTGCACCATACCGCCGTCATCAGCGCCCACTGGCGACCGGTTTCCCGCACCAGCGCGCCCATGGCTGCGGCGCAGGGCATGTAGAGCAGCACGAACAAGAGGTAGGCAAAGGCACCGGCCGCCCCGTCGAAGTGGGTCTGCATATTACCGTAGGTGGAAACATCGACCTCCTGCGCTTCGGCGGCAGCTTTCTGGTCGTCGAGGTTGCCAACATCAAGCCCCATGGGGTCGCTCGGGTTGATCTCCGCCAGATTGGCCGCCACGGCATCGATCGCCTCGTGGAAACTAGCCACCAGCGAGAACTCGCTCGCCTCCTCTGCATCGCCACCACCGGCGTAGAGGCTGTTGAGGGTACCGACCACCGCCTCTTTGGCGAAGATACCAGTGACAATACCGACCGTGGCTTGCCAGTTGTCATCGCGCACACCGATGGGGTGCAGCACCGGCGTGACGGCCTGGCTAATCTTGCTCAGTACCGAGCTCTCCTGCTCCTGATGGCCAAAGCTGCCATCGGTACCCAGGGAATTGAGCACGCTCAGCACGGCAACCACCAGCACGATGGTTTTACCGGCGCCAAAGACGAAGGATTTGAGCTTTTGCCAGGTCTTGATGGCAACGTTGACCGGACGCGGCCACTCGTAATCCGGCATCTCCATCAGCATGGAGTCGCTCTTGCCCGGCAGCAGGGTGCTGCGCAGCAACAGGCCGGTGAGCACCGCCACCAGAATGCCGATGAGGTAGAGGCCGAACACCAGGTTCTGGCCAGACTCGGGGAAGAAAGCCACCGCAAACAGGGCGTAAACCGGCAGACGTGCACCGCACGACATGAAGGGGGCCATAGCGGAGGTCATCAGCCGCTCCCGCTCGGAGTTGAGGGTACGGGTCGCCATCACCGAGGGGACGGTACAACCAAAGCCCATCAGCATCGGCACGAACGCCTTGCCCGGCAGGCCGAGGCGGCGCATCAGGGCATCCACCACGAAGGCGGCACGGGCCAGATAGCCGGAGCTCTCCAGCACCGCGAGGAAGAGATAGAGGCAGCCAATCACCGGAATAAAGGTGGCCACGGTCTGCAAACCAACGCCGAAGCCGTCTGCCAGAATGGCGCCCAGCCACTCGGGGGCATTGACCAGCCCCAGCAGGTGGTGCACCCCATCGACAAACAGGGCGCCGCCCATGATGTCGAAGAAGTCGATAAAGGCGCTGCCGACGTTGATGGCAAACAGGAACATCAGGTACATGACAAACAGGAAGAAGGGGATGCCAATCCAGCGATTGAGCAGCACCCGATCCAGCCACTCGCTCTGGGCCTCGGTGAGCTTGCCCTTCTGCTGACGAGCCTGTTGTACCCACTGGTGGATATGGCCGTAGCGGATATCTGCCAGTTGCAGGTCGATATCCTGCCCTTGATGAGCGCGAGCTACCACATTGGCGGCGGCCGCCTGCTGACCGGGCAGCAGGGTCTCCTGCATCACCGCATCCTCTTCCAGCAGGCGCAGGGCGCGGCCACGGGTAGTGAGGTGATGCGGGGCGAGCAGGGTCTCCAGCTCCGCCAGATCGGTTTCAAGCTCTTGGCCGTAATCGAGTTGCAAGGCTGCTTGCGGCTGACCGATAAACTGCCGGATCTGCTGCTTGAAGGCGGTAACCTGCTTGCTGTTGTGGGCAGAGAGGGCCACTACAGGGCAACCGAGGGATTTGCCGAGCTTGCTATCGTCGATGACGATGCGGCGCTTTTGCAGGATATCCAGCTTGTTGAGCACCACCACCATGGGCAGGCCCAGTTCGCGCAGTTGCAGCGTGAGGTAGAGGGAGCGCTCCAGATTGGCGGCGTCGATGACGTTGAGCAGCAGGTCGGGTTGTTGGCCCTGGGCAAAGCGGCTGGCGATCTGCTCGTCCAGACTGCCATCCTGACCCGCCAGGCTATAGATGCCGGGCAGATCCATCAGCTTGAAGTGATGCTCACCCGCGCTGAACTCACCCATCTTCTTGTCGACGGTGACGCCACTCCAGTTGCCTACCTGCTGGCGGGCGCCGGTCAGGGCGTTGAACAGGGAGGTCTTGCCGCTATTGGGGTTACCTACCGTTACCAGGGAATAATTCATACCAGCTCTACCTCTATTTTCTTCTGAACCCGCCGCGTGCGAGTGGCAAGCTGCTTTGCAGGTTCGACTTCTTGTCTCTGAACCGCTCCCGGTGACTTTCTTGACTGAAGCGGTAGCCGAACAGGGGGTTATACCGGCTCGACTTCTATTTGCTGGGCCAGACTCTTTTGCATGGAGAGACAGATCCCCTGGCACTGGATCTGGAGCGGGTCCCCCAGGGGGGCGGAGCGCAGATAAATGACTTCAGTCTGGGGCAACAGGCCCATCACCATCAGTTTGCGGCGCAGCGGCCGGGCGAGCTGATTCATATTCTTGATGCGAGCACTCTGTCCCGGTGACAACTGCGTGAGTACCATGACTGACTCCTGAAGTTAAACAATAATAATTCTCTTTTACTTGGGGCATTATAAGCTGTGTCTTCAACTTTTATTTGAGTAAAATCAAACTCCGCTTAGCTAACCCATAAAGTAATGCCATGAATCACGACAACAACAGCCGCCTCGTTTACAGCACAGATGGCGGCATGATCAAGGAGCAGAGCGCTCCCCAATCCGCCTCCCCCTTCCCCACTGACGGCACCGTGCGCATTCGCCGCGAGACCAAAGGGCGCAAGGGCGCCGGGGTGATCACCATTCATGGCGTACCCGCCGATCAGCAAAAATCCCTGGCCACCCTGCTCAAGAAAAAGTGCGGCACCGGAGGCGGTATCAAGGAGGGAGTGATCGAGATCCAGGGGGATAAACGGGACCTGATCAAAACCGAGCTGGAGAAAGCCGGTTTCAGCGTCAAGCTGGTGGGTGGCTGATCCCCTTGTCACTCATGCGGTTTTTCCCTAGAATGCCCGCTCCCATCGAGGGGGAGTAGTCTCGCACGCCGGTGCCATCCATTGCATGAATACCGGTTTGCGACCCTGATCAACATACTTGGTGCCAAATCACCATGGTCAGGGTGATCCATGCCAGCCATGGATTTGACAAGACCTTTGACGGGCCAGTGCCAATACCGGGGACGGATGGCGCAGGCTTGTCTTTGGTTTATAACAATTCCGTCCCCCGGTCATTTTTATGGAAGCCTTGTTAACCTCAACCCTCAGCGTCGCTATTGCCGAGATCGGCGATAAAACCCAGCTGTTGGCGTTGCTGCTCATCTGCCGTTTTCGCAAGCCCTGGCCCATCATCGCCGGCATGCTGGCGGCTACCTTGCTCAACCATGCGGGCGCCGCCTGGATTGGTGAGTTCATCAGCCGCTGGCTCGATCCCAAGATAATGACCTGGCTGGTCGCCATCGCCTTTATCGCCATGGCTATCTGGATTTTGGTGCCGGACAAGATGGATGACGAGGAGAGCTCGCTGGATAAATACGGCCCCTTTATGGCCACCTTCGTGCTCTTCTTCATCGCCGAGATTGGCGACAAGACCCAGATCGCCACCGTGCTGCTGGCCGCCAAATATGATTCGCTGGTACAGGTCATTACCGGCACCACCCTCGGCATGATGCTGGCCAACGTGCCGGTGGTGCTGATCGGCAAGCTGGGGGCAGACAAGCTGCCGCTCAAGGGGATCCGCATCGCCTGCGCCATCCTCTTCGTCGGCCTCGGGGTGAGCACCCTGATCTTTGCCTGATCGCCTTTTCCGCTGACCAAGCCCTCCACCTCGGAGGGCTTTTTTGTTTGCTGCTTTGTCTAGTGCGTAACCCGCTGTCGCAACCACCTGCCCTACAGCCAAGGGGCAGTGCACGGTTGCGGGGACCTCATGCCATAATGGGGCAAACCTCGTGGAGTCCCCCCATGCACAACGTATCAAGAGAGACGCTTCTCGAATGGGTCAAACAGGGACGGCTGGCGCCAGAGAAGCTGGCGGACGCCCTGACCCTCGCCGATCTTCCCCCCCATCCGGCGCGCTGGCAGTGGCTGTTTGACCGGCTGCTGCTCTGGCTCGGCGCCCTCTGCATCGGGGCTGGCCTCATCTTCTTCGTTGCCTTCAACTGGCAGGAGTTGGGCCGGGTCTCCCGCCTCGCCCTGCTGGAGGCGCCGCTGCTCGCCATGCTGCTTCTGCTGTGGCGCAAACCCCTTGGGGATACCCCCCGTCAGGCGCTGCTGCTCGCCATCGCCCTCAATATCGGTGCCCTGCTGGCGCTGGTGGGTCAAACCTACCAGACCGGCGCCGATCCCTGGCAACTGTTCGCCACCTGGGCGCTGATGCTGGTGCCGCTGGCGGCATTTGGCCAAAGTCCCCTGCTCTGGACCTTAAGCTGGCTGCTCGGCCAGCTGGCGCTGGTGCTCTACTGGCGGCTCGGTTTGTTCACGTTCTTCTTTACCTTCGATGAAGAGGGATTGGGCTGGTGCCTTACCCTGCTCAACGCCGCCCTCTGGGCTCTGCTTCTGCTGGCGCCAAACCGCTGGCGCCTGATGCCAAGCTGGCTGGCGGGCCTTGCTGCCGGTCTGGGGGCCACCCTGCTCACCCTGCTGGCGCTGTTTGATGTCGCCTCCCCGCTGGTGTGGCCGCTCTGGCTTGGCTGGCTCGCTGCGGCCTATGCCCTGTGGCACCACAGATTTATCGCCGGACTCGCCATGGGGTGCCTCAGCCTGATTGCCGTCATCCTCGCGGCGCTGGGCAAGTGGATGGAGCCCGACATCAACGGCTTCTTGCTGCTGAGCCTGATTGCCATCGGCCTTTCTGTCACCGCCGCCCGCTGGCTGCAACAACAACGGAGGTCTCATGAGTGATCTGACCCTTTGGCAAGCACTGCAACAGGCCAATCTGGTGGAAGGGGATCAGCCCAGTGATACCCAGCCCCACTGGTCGAGCCGCTTTCTGCTGGGGCTGGTGGGGTGGATTGCCGCCCTGTTCCTGCTCTTTTTCCTATTTCTCACCTTCGAACAGCTGACCCGCGAGGCCAACAGCGCCCTGCTGCTCGGGGCCGTGCTGCTGGCGGGGGCCTACGCCCTCAATCGCAGCCAAAGCGGCGATCTCTGGGATCAGTTCGTGCTGGCCCTCACCCTGGCGGCCGATGCCTGGCTGCTCTATGGCCTGCTCGATCAGCTTGATCTCCATCATGCCCTGCTCTGGTTTGGGTTGTGCCTGCTCTCCCTTGCCATCGCCGTGCTGTTCGATCACTGGCTGGTGCGGCTGTTTCACAGCGTGGCGGCGGCCCTGCTGCTCACCCTTGGCCTCGTCTGCCTCGGGCTGCAACTGCTGGCGCTGCCGCTGGTGATGGCGGCCATCACCTTCTGCTGGCTGCGGGCAGATAGGGATCCCGCCCGTCACCAACTCTACCACTCCATCACGCTGGGGCTCGCCCTCTCCCTGCTGGTGCTGGGCCGCCTGCACCACCCGCTGTGGGATGGCGGCAGCAGCGTGCTGGACGAACTGGGGCTGTCCCGCCTGCCGCTCTGGCTCAATCCCCTGATCTGCGCCGCCCTGCTGCTGGCGGTGATGGTGAAACTCAAGCTCCCCCTGCTGTTTGGCCTGCCACTGGTGCTGATCAGTGCCATCATCCCCGGCATGGGGGCAGGCGCACTGGTGCTGATCCTCGGGTTTTATGCCGGCAGCCTGGGGCTGATGACCCTCTCTGCCCTGCTGCTGCTCGGCTATGGCTCCCTCTATTACTACGACCTGGGGCTCACCCTGATGACCAAATCCTGGCTGCTGCTGGGCTCCGGCATCCTGCTGCTGGTGGCCCGCCAGCTGCTCACCACCTTTGCGGCAAGGAGCGACTCATGAAACCCGTCACCCGACAACTCGCCCTGTTGCTGAGCGGCCTCGCCATCCTGGCAGGCATCAATGCCACCGTCTGGCGCTATGAGCACGCCATGAGCAGCGGCGAAGTGGTGCTGCTGCGGCTCGCTCCGGTCGATCCCCGCTCTATGATGCAGGGGGATTACATGCGGCTCAACTATGAAATTGCCCGCGAGCTGACCAGCCGCGACGCCCGTGCGACTCAAGACAAGGGCAGCGACACCCTGGTGATCCGCCTCGATGCCCATCAGGTAGCCACTCTGGTGGTCGATGGCAAACCGGATCGGCTCGCCAGCGATGAGCGGCTATTGCAGGTACACCAGAGCGAGCGGCAGTGGCAGATCGGCCCCGATGCCTACTTCTTTGAAGAGGGCACGGGGGAGCAGTACGAAACGGCCCGCTACGGCGAGTTCCGGCTGCAAGCCGATGGCAAGACCCTGCTGGTGGGGCTGCGGGATGAGGCCTACCAGCCCATCGGGCAGACCCGCGCCCGCTGGTAACGGCCGTGAGTGGCTATTTACTCTGTTCATGGTCACACTCAAGGGAAGGTTGATCGCTAAGGATGTTCCCAATGAGGATATGGCTGATCTGTCATCTGTTGCTGCTCTGCTGGGCCTCGACGGCCCGGGCTGATCTGGGCAAGCTCGAGTACCTCACCGAAGAGTACCCCCCCTACAACTACAGCGATCCGCAAGGCCAGCCCACCGGGCTTGCGGTCGATCTGCTGCAGATGATCTGGCAACACAGCGGCGTGACGCCCCAGCCGGTGCGCATCCTGCCCTGGGCGCGAGGTTATTACTTGCTAACCCAGAAGCCCAACGTGGTGCTCTTCTCCACCGCCCGCACCCAGGCGCGGGAGGATCTCTTCAAGTGGGTCTGCCCCATCGGCTACTCGGAATACATACTGCTGGGCCGCAAAGCGCGGAACATCACCCTGACCGCCTTCGATCAGATGAGCCAATACAAGATCAGCGCGGTGCGCTCGGATGCAGCCGAACAGCTGCTGCTCAACAACGGCATGGATGACAACAACATCATCCCGGCCAACCGCCTGTCGCAGGGGTTGAAGATGCTGCTCTCCGGCCGCGCCGACCTGCTCGCCACCAGCAAGCTGGCGGGATATGACGCCATCCGCGAACTGAAGCTGAGCAGCGACGACTTCAACGTGGCCATGGTGCTGAGCGCCGAGCAGCTCTGCTACGCCTTCAGCCGTCAGGTGCCTGACAGCGAGATCACCCTCTTTCAGCAGGGCCTGACCCGCGCCCTCGCCTCGGAGGAGTTTCGCAAATTGCAGGCCAAATACCTGCCGGTGCGCTGACTCTCGGCTGCGGCTGGGATGGTCCCTCAGTCGCACTATGGTTGCCCTCAAGGAGCTGGCTATTGCGAACTCGAGCCGTCACACTGTTTGGCATTGTCGATATAGTGAAGGATCTCTTCCATGCGGAAATGGCATCTCTCCCACATCCTACTCCTTCTGTGGGCCAGCTTTGCCCGTGCAGATCTGGACAAGCTCGAATACTGCACCGAAATCTCCCCGCCTTTTAACTTCAGTGACGCAGAGGGTCAGCCCACCGGCCTTGCCGTCGAACTGCTGCAGATGATCTGGCAATATAGTGACCTTTCCCCCCAACCAATACGCATTCTGCCGTGGGCCCGCGGCTACAAAGAACTAAGCAGCAAGCACAATGTGGTGCTGTTTGCCACCGCACGGACACCCGAACGGGAAGCGCTTTTCAAGTGGGCCTGCCCCATCGACAACTCGGACTTTGTGCTTCTTGGCCGCGCAGCTGACAAGCTGACCCTTGTCTCTGCCGAACAAATGAAACAATACAAGATTGCGGTGGTGCGCTCGACCGTATCGAGTCAGCTGTTGCAGGAGCGGGGTCTGGATGAAAGCAACCTTGTCGAGGCAAACCGTCTCAGCCAGGCGGCCAAAATGCTCGCCTCGGGCCGTACCCATCTCTTTGCTACCAACAAGCTGGTCGGCTATCAAACCCTCAAGGATCTCAACATGGATCTGAATGACTTCAATGTGGCCTTTGTGCTCGACAGCAAGCCACTCTGCTATGCCTTTAGCCGTCAGGTGCCAGACAGGGATATAAGCCGCTTTCAACAAGCTCTGGATCGTGCCCGGGCCTCCCCTCAATTTTCGCAACTGCAAGCCAAATACCTGCCACTGCGCCAGTCTCTCTGACCCTCGCAACACAGCACAACATGCCGGCGGCCTCCTGCACTTTTTGCCAAACTGCAAACCCGCCTTGGCGAAATCATCCGGCTTGGTCACAATTGAGCATAGGTATTCCCTTGAGCAGGATAGAGAAATGAAACCATGGATCGGGTTGGCCACACTGCTTGTTACCTCCTTTGCCAACGCCAGCCCCGAGCTGGCCAAGCTTCACTACATTACCGAAGAGTACAAACCCTACAACTACGCCGATGCAAGTGGCGCCCCCACCGGCCTCGCGGTCGAACTGCTGCAACTGGTATGGAAAAAGACCAATACCCCGGCGCAGCCCATCACCATCATGCCTTGGGCGCGCGGTTACTACCTGCTGACCCAAAAGCCCAATGCGGTACTCTTCTCCACCGCCCGCACCCAGGCGCGGGATCCTCTGTTCAAATGGGCCTGTCCCATTGGTTACGCCGAAATCGTGCTGGTAGGGTTGGCCGAGCGCAATATCACTATCACCAAGCTCGATGATGCCAAAGCATTCAATATCGGGGCGGTACGGGCTGATGTGGGAGAACAGTTGCTACTCAACAACGGCTTTGACGAGACCAAGCTGATGGCAGCCAATCGGCTGGCACAAGCGCTGAAGATGCTCACCTCAGGTCGGATCGATCTGGTCTCCACCAACAAAACCACCATGGAACAGCTGATCGTGGAGCAAAAACTCGACCCCGCCCGCTTCAAGGAGCAGTGGGTACTTAGCTCGGAGCAGTTCTGCTTCGCCTTCAGCCATCCGGTAAGCGACGAACTGGTCAAAGAGTTCCAGACCGGCTTGACCCAGGTGCTGGCGAGCAGTGAATACCCGCTGCTGCACAGCAAATACTTCCCTGCCCCCGCCGCCAAATAGCGGCGCAGCGAAAAGCGCCAACAACAAGGGGCCCGCTGCGGACCCCTTCGCTTTTTACCGTTTGCTCTCACCTGGCCACGTACCAGCACAGCAGCAGCCACCTTGTGAAGGGCGATAAGCTGTTCGATATCGAGCCCCACGACGGCGCCATTCACACCCGCCACTTGTCGCCCACCATCAACCGATCGGCCCGTTCGGCGCCACACAAGATCAGCGGCCTAACGTCGCAGTGCCGCCACGCAACCCAGCTGCTGGGAAGATCTGAAATATAGAAAATCAATTAGATAGCAACATGCCTCGCGGCATCCAGGCATCAATTGCTATCCGCATTCGGGTGTCTGTGCCGGGCATGAAAAAGGGGAGCCAGGCTCCCCTTGTGGCACTTGCGGCGTTAGAACTTGTAGAGCCAGGAGATAGCGGTGAAGTAACCGTTATAGTTCTGGTTAACATGACCCATGCTGTACTCCTCACCGGTGTAGAGGTAGTCCACATCGTGGTAGAACTCGTAGCGCATATCCCAGCGCAGTGACTGCTTCTCGTCGAGCTGATAGAGGGCATAGCCTTCCAGACGGTGTTGCTTGCTGGTCAGGTCGGGGTAGTCATAACCCTTGCTGGCATCTGTCTGGCCACGGCCATAGGAGAAGCTGTAATCCACCCCCAGTTCCAGCGCCAAATCAAACGCCTTCTTCTGGCTTAGACCCACTCCCAGAGTAGTGATTTGGTCACGAACCCGGGTCGAATAGGGATCCCAGTCCGGGGCACCGGTGTAAGCATGGTTCTGGCTTGAGGTGATCCACTGTACATTGCTGAAGAGATGGCCACTGAGATTCTCATCAAACTGCTGGTTAAGGGTCAGATCGATACCGTAATCCTCCCCTTCACTGAGTCCGATGTCAGGCTCCGGATAGTTTGCCCGTGCCCACCACCCTTCCAGCGAGGAGCTTAACTGCTCGCTGAAGGCATACTGCAGATCGCCACGCAGCTCGAACCTGTCACGATTGGCCAGATAGAACTGACGCAAGGTCGGGCTGACATTGGTATTGTTATTCTTCCACTCAGAGCCATCCCGGGTGCTCCAGGAGAGTTTCCCCCCCAGTTGCAGATCACCCACCGGGCGATAGCGACTCTTGAGGAACAATGTCTGCTCATCCGTCTTGCGACGATCCGCGTACTCCCGTTCATCGGCACGATACTGGTAACCCCCGGTTACCTTGACCGATCGACTCAGGCGGTAATCCGCTTCCAGATTGGCTTTACTGTGAGAACGATCCCCCGGCTGCCGTTGTTTGCCAATAACAACCTGCTTGTCCGAGTTGTCCTGCCGATCCCGGTATTCGCCCCCGGCCCGCAGAGTCAAATCCCGGCCAAAACGCCCCACCCATTTGGCATTGGTCTGGATGGTATCGATCTCACCGTGGAAATCGCTCTGGGTGATCGGCACCTGCCGGAAGGCGGCTAGATTGCCATCCGACGTTGTTCGGCTGCTGAGAATGCGACCGCTCAGACTCTGCCGGTTCCAGTTGTACTGGCCGGATAAACTGACCTGATGGAAGCTGTTGTCGGGTTCGTAAGCCCGCTCATTGGCATAGGGGTCGCTGGCCGAACCGAAATAGAATGCGGTCTCCTCGTTGCGATAGAGTGAGCCGTTGTAGGCCAGATCAACCAGCCAGCCTTCACCCAGGTAGCTGATGCCACTCTTGACCAGGGTGGTACTGCTGCCATCGACCAGCTTGGGTACAAAGCCCGGCATGCTGCCTATCCCCGGGATGCTGGACTGATAAGTGGCCAGCGTTGCCTCTTTTTTCTCATAAGAGAAATCGGCATAAGGGCGCCATGGGCTCTTGGGGGTATAGGCAAGCCCCATAGTCAGCTTCTTGCGGACCACCTCCTTGTCAAATTCGGCCAGCGCACCAGCCGCCATAGGCGCATCGTCAGAGCGATAGACACTCTTGCCATGGCTGTTCCAGTAAAAGGGGGTTTCGGAGTAGCCAATTTTGGCGCGCGCGCCATCATAGAACCCTTGCTCCAGTGACATGCTGAAACGGCGCATTCCAAGATCCCTGGCCTCGAGTGCGCCATAACGGGATCCCTCTCCCCGATACTGCAGGTCAGCGTTAAAGATCCCCTGCATGCCGGTATCGTTGGCGGCGGGCACCCAGTTGCGAAAACGGGTCGCGCCATCATCGTTGATGTAGCCTGTCCCCAGCCCCACCTCACCAAACCAGCCACTCTCGCTTTCACAGGATGCGCAGCGCCAGCGCGCGGTTTTGGCCTCCCTGGCCGATTGCAGAGAGTAATCCTCGACAGCCAGCGGCTCCTCGGTGGCATGGGCCGAGAAGATGGTCAGCAAGGAGAGCCAAAGTGTTGAATGTTTCATGACTTCTCTCCTCAACGTCGCAGGGACTGCCCATTCGGATGGTTGGTCCCGTGGATCTGGTTATGACAGTTCAGGCAACTGCCGCCGCGCACCTTGAGATCCCCCTCGGGGATGGACACGTTGGCATGGGGGGCGCTGTGACACTCCTGACACAACTGGGGCACGCGCTTGTTGAGCAGCGCCTGATTGATGGAACCGTGGGGGCTGTGGCATAGAGAGCAATCCTCGGTCACCGGTTCGTGCTCCCACAGGAAGGGGCCCCGCTTCTCGGCATGGCACTCGTAACAGCTCTCGTTGACGGTTGGCTGTTTCAGGCTGGCCTCATTTTGTGACTGATGCGGGTTGTGGCAGCTGGAGCAGGGCATTTCGCCATTCAGGATGGGATGACTGGTGCGCTTGTGCAGATCCGATTTCTCTGCGGCATGGCAGCTGGTGCAGGTCTCGACCTGTTTCTTGCTGTCCATCACCGGATCCTTGGCCTGGTGCAATGTGTGGCAGCTGGTACAGGAGAGATCCTCGACCGCATGAACACTGGCATGCCAGCCCATCCGGTTGGTATCGGTATGACAGGAGAGACAGACACTGTTCTGCTTCTCGACCGGCACAGGTGAATCGGGACCAAAGGTGATCATCGGCTCCCGTTTCTCTCCTTTGCGAGGATTGCGCGTGTGGTTGCCTGCCGGACCATGACAAGCTTCACACTGCCGGTCGGCCATGGGGCCATTCTGGTTGCCCAGATTGCCGTGCACACTGTGGAATATGCCGGTCGCGGGTTTGCGTGAATCTGAATCGTGGCACTTGAGGCAGGTATCAGCTCCCTTCGGGGAGTATTTTCCCTGGTCAAATTTCTTGTCCAGAGCCGATTCAATCTGGAGTCGCGGATCTGCATCGCCAGCGGGTTGCGCGGCATCGCTCTTGGCCCAGGCTGACAGGCAGCTCAGGGCCAGCATGCCAGCCAATAACCACTGCGTGATGGTCTTTTTCATCTTGTTTCCTTCAACGGCGAAGGGCCAGGGGTTACCCCCTGACCGCAGGATTTCATCAACGGAAGTCGTAGACCTTGTGAACCTTGTCGACCCCCTGCTCCTGCCCGACGGCATGGCAAGAGGCACACTGTTCAACACCGGTTGCGGCTTCGATCGTCTCTGCACCAAAGACGGCGCCGTTATTCTTCATGTGGGTAACCCACTCATCCCCTGCCACCGGGCTATCCGGCTTGACCAACCCCAGCGGTGATTTGAGGTGGCAGCTGGAGCAGACCACCAGCACCGGGCTGAAGTATTTGGGCTGTTTGTTGTCAGCCGTGGTGGCGACCAGAGAGGGGCGCGCGTTCTGCTGGTTGGGCAGGTTGTATTGCCCCTGGGTATGACAGGACTCGCAGTTGCTGATATCGCCCGGGAAGGTAGCACTTCCCCCATGTTTGGCGCCCAGCGCGTGGAAGGAGTGGACGTGATATTTCAGGTCCCCCGGCACCCCCGCATAGAACGAGGTACGGGTCGCGTTGTGGCAACTGGTGCACTGGCTCATATCCTTGGCCGCATGATTGCTCATGTGGACTGCCAGATCCTTGTGACAACTGTTGCAGGAAGCGAGATCCGCACCGGCCTTGAGCAGATAGCTGCTGTCGATGCCCCCTTCGGCACGGAAGTAGGCGCTGACCGGATTGATGGCGATCAGGGAGAGTGCGCTGGCAGTACTGCTGCAAGGCAGCAGATCCCCTGCGGCAAACGCCCCGTTGCGATCGGCTTTACGCGCCACACAGACTCTCAAGTCAGCGATGGTCGCAGCCAGGGTGCCGTTGACCTCGTTGCCCGTCTCTTTGCTGCACAGGAAGCGGCCTGTGCCCTGGCTGACACACTTGCTGAACTCGATCTTGTTGCCAGAGACGAAGGTCTGCGGATTGGTGGTGGCCAGCTCGAATCCCTGGCCCTGATCCCAATTGACCAGAATGGCCGGATTGCCATCTTTGACATATTTCAGCACGTCATTAACGCTCTCGGCCGGCGTACCGTCGACGGTGACGGTCAGTTCGATCTCGATATTGGGAGCGGCATAGCGAACGTCATCGAACGTGAACTGCAGCTTGTCGCGTCCAATCGCCTCGTTGGCCATGTAACCCAGGTGGACCATGTAGGGGGACTTGCTGCTGGCCGGATCAGCGCCATGGCACTGGGTGCAGACTGCGCCACTGTTTATCTTGCCAGTGATGTGAGCATCAAAACCTGTGGAGCTGGTTGAATCGGCATGACAGGCACCACACGCTTTTTCCTGGGCATGTTGCCAGTTACCGGCATTGAGGGTGGCTGGCGTGGCGTCCTTGTGACAGGTATCGCAGTTGCGCGAGTCTTGCGGGAAGTGGCTGACCGTCTTGGTATCCGTACTATCCAGATTGCCATGGTACTTGTGCACTATGGTCGTCAGAGAGCGGCGGGTAGCAATGGCCGGATTGCTCTCGTTGTGACAGGTGACACAGAGTTTGGGGTCAGCGCGATCCGCGTGTTTGATCGCTTGCTTCATGTGACAACTGTTACAACTGCTCTGATCCACGATATCCCGGGTCAAAGCGGCGCGCGTCCCAGCCGGCACCCAGTCCAGCACATAGTTGGTGACGGGGACATTGTTACTGCCACCAAAAAAGATACCCACACGATGAGTCGCCGTTTCATCCCAACTAATCACGCCATTGTTGCTCTGTGAATCAGCAGGATAGGGATCCGGCACTGTGGTGGGGTTAATAGCAAAGGTGTAGCGATATTGCCCATTGCCCAGTGACTCCAGCTTGCCGCTGTTTTCACTGGTGGCTTTGCCGGAACGGTAGATAAAACTCTTCCAGATGGCCGGGTCTTCACGTGTGGCATCGCGGCCGGGGATCATCTTGTTGAGGGTGAATGAGGGGATCGTAGCGCCCAGGTCGTAACCCGAGCCCTGTTTGTCCGTCACGTTGAACTGTACCGAGAGCTGACCATCCGGGGTGAGAACCGGTGTCGACGCCGAGATAATCAGAGATCCAGGGGTTCCTGGAGGAGGGGTGGGTGGCTCACTCTTATCACTGCCATCCCCCCCGCCACCACAGGCCGAGAGGGTGAGCACCATTGCAGCTGCCACCAGCGCTTTCCAGTATTTCATCTTGTTTATCCTTTTTTATCGGATTTTTTATTTCATGTATGAGCTGTCTCAGAAAAGTCCCAAAAACATGCAACATTGAAGCCTTTTGAGCCCCACCTTGGTCAAAAACCATTTCCACCCAAATTATAAGGTTTATGTGGCTCTCGACGTTGACAGAAGTCTCAAAAGCGGGACTGAGCCCACTTTTTCGAATAAAAAAACGGTATAAGCTGTCTTTTTCGATTTTTATGTCAAAGGGAGTGCAAAATGAAGCGAAGCATGAAATGGGAAGTGGTGGGGTTATCTCTGTTGATTGGTTCAATTGGGCCAGCCTTTGCCGGGGTCGACGAGATGGCCAAAACATGTAACGCATGTCACGGTAATCAGGGGATCAGCTCACATACAGATATTCCGACAATCGCCGGAATAGCAGAATCTAATCTTGCGGAGCAGATGCGAAGCTACCTAGATGGCCGCCCTGCTAAGACCGTTAATCATGTCACCGGTGACACCAGCAAACAGGGAAACATGACCGACATTGTTAAGGGTCTTAGCGACGATCAGATCGACGAATTGGCAGCTTACTATGCCGAACTGCCCTACCAGCCGATGAAGCAGCCGTTCGATGCCGCACTGGCCAAAGCAGGACAAAAACTGCATGAAGAGTCTGGTTGCAAGAAGTGTCACTCCGAAGGTGGCTCCGTTGCCGACGATGAAGCCTCCATCCTCTCCGGTCAGCCAAAAGGTTACATACTGATGGCCCTGCAAGAGTTCAAGGCCGGCAAGCGCAGCAATGACGAGAAGATGAATAACGCCATCATTGCCATGAGTGATGCCGATCTCCAGGCGTTGGCCGAGTACTACGCCAGCCAGCAATAACCAAAGCGGTCAGGTTTATCCATTGATCAAGCCCCCACTCTGTCGTGGGTGGGGGACTCTTGCCCGTTTCTGGCATTTTGGGAGGTATTTGTCGCTCTTTTTCTTGTCAGGGGGTGGATAACGCCGCTGAACCTCTTTGATCCGGAGTCCAGTATGAAAAAAATAATGCAGTGGGCCTTGCTTGCCACGATCTGTCTGGGTGCAAGCGAGTTTGCCCTCGCAGCGACCGCCGTCGAACCAGCGTCTGCTGCCGTCAGCACTGTGGCCGATAGCAGTGCCGCCGATGCACTGGCCTCACGCCAGGCCAAAGCCGCGAAGAAAGCCGCAGCCGAGAAAACAGCGGCCGCCCGTTTCGCCAAGTGTGACAAGTGCCACGACGGAAACGAGGGGATGCATGGCAAGCATGCCAGCGTCACCAACCCCAATACCAATGAAGCGGTGACCTGTACCAACTGTCACGGCAACCCGTCAGCCCAGCACCGCAAACAGCGTGGCGGCATTGTCGACGTGATGCGCTTTGGCGACGATGCCTTCCCGCTCAGCCAGCAAAACGGCGTCTGCATGAGCTGCCATGAGCCCGATGATCTGCGCAAGGCGCTGTGGGCTCACGACGTGCATGCGACTCGCGTGACCTGCACCAGCTGCCATCAGTTGCACCCGGCCAAAGAGCCCATGGTCGGCATCCCCGAGAAGGCCCGCATCAAGCTGTGCGTCGACTGCCACAGCAAGCAGCATGAGGCCAGGCAGCAAGCCGCGGCCAAGGAGGGCGCATGAGCACGACCCGTCGCGAGTTTATGGTGGGGATGAGTGCCAGCGCCTTGATCCTGATGACGGGGTCGCCCCGCGCCCTGGCCAACAGCATGACCATCGGGGGGGGGCGCTACGGCATGATCCACGATGAGACAGCCTGCATCGGTTGTACCGCCTGCATGGATGCCTGCCGGGAAGTCAATCAGGTGCCACAAGGGGTAGCCCGCCTGCAGATCCTGCGCTCCGGCCCTGTGGGTGAATATCCGGATCAGGAGTACCGGTTTTTCCGCAAGTCCTGCCAGCACTGTGATAACGCCCCCTGTGTGCATGTCTGCCCGACGGGTGCATCCCATATCCGGGCCGAGGATGGCATCGTCGACATTAACCCCGATCTCTGTGTCGGCTGCCGCTACTGTCTGGCGGCCTGCCCTTATCAGGTACGCTTTATCAACCCGGTCACCCGCATTGCCGACAAGTGCGACTTTTGCCGCAAAACCAATCTGGCCAACGGCAAGCAACCCGCCTGTGTCGAAGCCTGCCCTACCAAGGCGCTGGTGTTCGGCAATCTGGATGATCCTCACAGCCCGATCGCCAGACGGCTGGTGCATGAAACCACCTATCGCTACAAACAGTTCCTCGGCACCTCGCCCAAGATGTATCGGGTACCGAAAGGGGAGGTAAAATCATGAGTCCTCATAACCCGCATCATGACGGTATCCCTCTGCAGATGGTGAGTAGCGAAACGGGAGGTATGTACCATGTGGCATAACGCATTTCACTTCGACTCACTGGTCTGGGATGGTCCCATCGCCATCTACCTCTTTCTGCTGGGGATCTCCGCCGGTTCAGTCACCCTCTCGGTGCTGTTGCGCCAGCGCGGGGCCGGCAGCGAGAGCGGCATCATCAGGGCGACCGCCATTCTGGCCCCGCTCAGCGTGATACTGGGGCTGCTGATCCTCATCTTCCACCTGGCTCGTCCCTGGACCTTCTGGAAGCTGATGTTCCACTATCAGTTCGATTCCGTGATGTCGATGGGGGTCATGCTGTTTCAGGTCTATATGACGGTGTTGTTTGCCTGGCTGGCGGTGGTCTTCAGAGCCGAGATCGAGGGGTTGCGGCGGCACCTGCTGGCGGACAGGTTCGCCTTCATCGATACCCTGATAGGCAAGATGGCACAGATCGAGCGACTGCTTACTCCCCTGTTGTTGTTGCTGGCCGTACTGCTGGGGGCCTATACCGGCTTCCTGCTCTCGGCGCTCAAGACCTACCCCATGCTCAATAACCCGATCCTGCCGGCGCTGTTTCTGGTATCCGGTATCAGCTCAGGGGTCGCCTCCACCATCTTGCTGGCGGTGACTCTGTTCAAGGAGAGCAGCCATAGCAAGGGGGTGAGCTTTGTGCACCGCTTCGAGCGTCCCATGGTGGCTATCGAGATCTTCTTGCTGGTCTGCTTCTTCACCGGCCTCTACTTCGGTGGCGGCCAGCGGGAGGCAGCGATGTGGGCGGCCATAGGCGGCGGCTTCTGGTCGCAGGTCTTCTGGTTTGGCGTGATTGGCATCGGCATCCTGCTTCCCCAACTGTTGGGGCTGTTCAGCTCGCCAGCTCGCCAGCACCAGCGCTCCCACCTGGTGCTGGTCTGCAGCCTGAGCCTGGTGGGGATCTTGCTGCTGCGCTACTTCATCCTCTATGCCGGTCAGATGACGGTGCTGTAACATTGCTGCGTGGATGGGCCAGAGATGTGTTTAGTCCTTACACAGGCTTACACATTTTCGGCTCGTTCTTCTCCACGCAGACTCCCCAACCTTCTCGGCATCCACCATGGGGCCAAAGGCCGGATAAACAACAAGCGCCCAGCCGGGCGCTTGTCGTAGTTATCGTGATGACCGGATTCAGGGTGTTGGGCAGGCGCTTGGCGAGCCGCTGTTGCGGGGCCAGAGGGTGGATCCGTCGCTTTCAGAGAGCGGCAGGAATGTGACGCCTTCGCTCATGTTGGCAGGGGGCAGGTCATCCTCCAGCACATACATCCCCATCGGCAGGCTGCCATAACGCTGGTTGGCCTGCACCTGAGCGACCGCGAGGCTTGAGTAACGCAGGCCGAGCAGATCGAAATGATTGCGCCAGTCCCAACCGGTGAGCCGACTGAGTGCAACCAGCATAAAGTCATTGCCCGGTATGTCGCGCACCCGTTTGCCGCCATAGACCGCATGCCCCGAGTAGGGGAACAGGCTAAAGCCGAGCCTATCCTTGTTGGCATTCCACTGCGCTTCACTGTCGGCTGCCGCGCCGAAGATCCGTGAATGCTGATAGAGCAGGGTGAAGAGAGTGAAGCCATCGTTCAGCCGGGTGCCATCAGTCAGGAGCATACGGTGGGCGCGTAATGCCATCTGGATATAAAACGCCATGCGATAGCCGTTGTGGACGGCGTAGGCATTGCTCTTCCAGGGGGCTTCGTAGCGACTCTCGCCGGTATCGAGCACCTTGCAGTTGGCCCCGAGCACGAGGCGGTTGCCACTCCTGTCCCTTACCTGCGCCGCATCAGACATGAACACATAGAAGAGATCCTTGTGATTCATGTGTCCATCCTTGATGGGCGCCGTGTTGCCATCTCTCAGATAATGGGCGCGCCACTTCACCACATAAGGGAAGATGTTGTTGGAGTTTTCCCCCGCCCGGCTGCCGTAGCCACTCCAGTTGTCGGCATCGCCTGCCGCAGCGTACTGCACGTTCAACCGGTTGGTCTGCAGGTTGTGGCCCAGTTCGTGATTGTCGAGCCAGCCGGTCGGGCTGATGCTGCCGGAAGAGTCCCACGGGTTGCCGCTGCAACCGCTGCCGCAATGGGCATTCTGGTCATAGTTGGCATGCTGGATGATGGTGCGGGTATGGAGCGATTCATCGAGACACCCCTCCCCCAACAGTGCCACGCAGGCGTTTTTAACATCCGCAGGCAGCGACTCATCGAGCCCCTTGCCCTGAATTTTCAGGCCCGCCAGGGTGTAGACACCATTGATGTGATCCCGGGCGATGCTGTCGAGCAGGGCATTGGTGTCGGGGATGACGCCACCCACCGCCTTGGTGAAGCGATCCCGGCGCAGATGCTGTTCTGCGCCATCGGCCCGCAGATCGATATGGGGCAGCTCGGTTTGTTCCAGCCGCTCGTTGAACTCGCGGATCTGCTGCTCATCACTGAAATCCATGATGGCCGGATGACGGGTGACGCCCGTGGCGCTCACCTGGACGGCCAGCGATGCAGCCGCCCCTTCCAGATAGAGGTAGATAGGGCCGCCATAGGGCGAGGTGAAGGTGACGCGGCCCCCCTTGGCCAAGATCAGTCGTCCGGTGGTCAGCTCCAGCGGGGCTCGATAGATCTTCTGCTCATAGGCGCGATTGGTGTTGGGCCTGTGGTAGTTGAGTCGGACGGTAGCGGACACATCGGCGTTATCGGTGCGTCTCAGGGTGATGGTTTGTCCCGGCAGGGCATACCAGCCGGTGGTGGTCCACTGCCCGCTGTAGGGAACCGCAATGCGCCGACTGTCGGTGAGCGTTGCGGGATAGGCATAGTGAGCCGCTTGTCCCTTCACTACCTTGCTGCGATCGGTGACGTACTCCCCCAGATCGGGTTGGGCCGGGGTACGAGTGCGGGCATAGCTCACCAGCCAGTCGGCAAACATCGCCTGCTGCCAGGATTGATGCTCATCCCAGGCGATGGGGTAGTCGATGGCGGCACGGTATTTGTCGGCCAGCAGCAGGGTGGCGGGCAGCAGTGTCGCGCCCTCACGGGCAAAGGGGCTGATCCCGGCCTTGTCGAGGGTGATGGCCCCATTTCTCAGCCAGTCGGCACCCAGCTTGAACTGCTGGTTGAAGCTCTCCGAGCCACCGCAATTGATAAAGTTGCCGCCGCAGCTATCGAGCCACTGGGTTGTGAAGTTGCGATCCTGAAGGTTGCCAAGCAGGGTATCGACCGCCATCAGCTGGGCGTCGGGTGCCATGATGGTGTTCACTGCCAGATCGCTGGCTCTGAGTTTTGACCAGTAGTTGCCCCAGGTGACCAGCCCCATATCGAGATAGAGGGGGCTTAGCAGCGGGCTGGCATCGCGCCGATAGTTGGAGAGCAGCAGCGGGATCCCGGCCGCTTTGGCCTTGGCGATCGCCTCTGCGATCCCCTGATACCCCAGCCCCTGGCGGTCGATATCGCTGATCACGATAAGCTCCGGCGCCATGGTGTCGATACAGTCGCTCAGCGCCTGATAATCGCAGGTATTGGCCGGGTTGATACTGTGCTTGTCGGGATAGATCGCCTTGAGCCAGTCACGCACGCCTTCGTTGTGGGGAAAATAGACGCTATCGGCGCGGCTTGGCATCTGGGCGGTGAGGATGCGCAGGCCATCGCTATCCTTGCCCCGGGTCAGCCAGCCAATCAGCCCCTTGAGCAGCGCCTCGCTCTGCGCTGTGCGGTCAACGGAAAACAGGTTCGCCCCCATGGCAGCCTGACGGTAATCGGCTTGCTCGGAGACCATCACCAGACCCCGGATCTCGCTCTCCCCCTTGCCATTGATGTTGGAGGGGAGCAGGGTCACCGTGCTCTCAGGCTGGAAGCTGGAAAAGGTGATGGAGTCGTGGCTCGGGTTCCAGCTGATCTGTGCCATCCCCTGATAGAGGCTGCGAACCAGCTCGGTGCGGTGCGCCTCACTGTCAGCAATCGCCGCGCGGGCATGGGCGATCAGGGATTGCTCGCTGGCAAGGGTATGATCTTCCCGGGTAATGGCATTGGCGGCATCGCTGATAAAGCTGGCCGAGATTTGGCAATCACCACGCATGGGGCCTGTGGTGTAGGTGTTACCCGTCAGGGTGCCTTCACACCCTGTGATGTTTGCCAACACGAAGCCACTCTCGGGGTGCACGGTGAAACGCCCCTGTTCACCCGCATTCAGGCGCAGGTAGTCGGGACTGACCGCGCCTCCCAGAGAAGCTTGGGTGGTGGCGTTGAAATAGACGGCTGCACTCTCCTGCGTGAAGCTGGCCGAGATCTGGCAATCGCTGCGCATGGGGCCAGTGGTATAGGTGAGGCCGTCCAGGGTGCCATCACAGCCGCTTATCCCGGTCAGGAGGTAACCGCTGTCAGCCTGTACCGAGAAGCTCCCCTGTTCACCCGCCGCCAACCGCAGGCTGGTGGGGTTCAACTGTCCGCCCGCGCTGCTCTGGCTGGATGCCTCGAAATAGTTGGGGGTGACAGGGGGGCGGATAGGGGTCTCTTCCTGTTCGCCATCACCGCCGCCACAGCCTGTGATCAACAGCGCCAGTAAGGGAGTGAGAACCGTCTTTTTCATTGTCTGATACGTTCCTTGTGTTACGACGGGTAGGGGAGTCGGTAGTCTAATGAGCTGCCTTGCTTATTTCAACGCTGATTGAATGGTCATTTTGCTTTATTTTCAGCATCTTGGATGTTTTTTTGGCCGGCTTTTGCCGTATTTGGTGTTGCTGGTGCAGCAGAACCGATAGGGATGGGGCGAGCCCCCCATCAGCACAGGCCATACCAGCCTGAGCTCACCGTAATGAGTCGCTTCACCGGGTTAACAGGGGATGCTGGGCCGCAGGTTTTGCCTGCAACCCTTGCAGGGGGGATGTCAGAGGGATGGATGAGCGGCGGGGTCGATCGTTGCCAGCGCCCGCATCTCCAGCTGCTGCTCGCCGGGGCGACAGACCAGCACCGAGCCTTGCTCGAACCAGTCCCCCAGCACGATGCGCCGCGCGGGGTGACCGTCCAGGGTGAAGTCGTGGATGGCGGGTCTGTGGGTGTGGCCGTGGATCATCATCCGGCAGTCATGGGCGCGCAGCATCTCGTCCACCGCCGCGGGCGTCACATCCATGATGATCTGGCTCTTGTGAGCATTTTCCATCTGGCTTTGGCCGCGCATCTTGCAGGCGATGGCCTGACGGCGGGCAAGCGGCAGTCGCAAAAAGAGCCAGCGCAGCCACTTGAGCTGGGTGATGCGACGAAACCTCTGATACCCCTCATCCAGGGTGCAGAGCAGATCCCCGTGGCTCAGCACTACCCGCTCCCCATAGAGGTCGATCACGCAGGGGTCCCCCAGCAGGGTCATCCCCGCGCGCTTGGCAAACTGCTGGCCCAGCAGAAAGTCGCGGTTGCCGTGGATAAAGTAGATGGGCACGTTCTGCTGGCTCAGGGCCAAGAAGGCATCGGCCATCTGTTGATGGAGCGGATTGGGGTCATCATCGCCAACCCAGAATTCGAAGAGATCCCCCAGCACATAGAGGGCATCGGCGCCGGGGGCGTCGTGCTCGAGAAAGCGCACCAGTGCCGCGGTCATATCGGGCCGCTGGGCAGAGAGGTGAATGTCACTGATAAAGAGGGTGCTCATGATGTGGGGGTCGGGCTCTCGGTCGAAACAGGGCAAACAGGGGTGGCAGAGGTAGTAGACACAACAGGGGACGAATAGTGCGCTGCGGGCGCCATCGCGCCAGTTGAGGTATGGATATCGTCACGGGATGGCGGCTGCCATGCCAGCTCGGCAAGATTGCGTCCCTCCAGCGTCAGCAGCGCTTCATAAGGATCTCCCGCCAGCCCCAGCAACCGGCACATGGCCGCCTCCCCTTTTAGTCCCTCTTCAAGGCGCAGACGTAGCACGTCACGGTAGAAGGCATCACCAAAACGCTCTAGCAGGGCCGCCATCAAGGTGAGGTGGCGCCAGCCGTTCTGCATCTCGATGGGAGCTGGGGTGACATAGAGCTCCAGTAGCAAGCAGGCATCGCTCTTGTCAGAACCGCTATTAGCACAGCTCTGGTCGAGGCAGGAAAAGGTGCGCTCCAGCAGCCAGATATTGTCGCCCTTGACGCTCGCTTGCCAACCTTGAGCCTCGAGCCTTGCGGCAAACTTGGCGGGATCTGGATGCTGGCAGAGAATATCGAGATCGCTGCCCGGCCGATCGAGGCCGATGGCGAGCGTGCTCACCAGCGCCAGATCGGCGCACTGCGTTGCCAGCTCATCCCACACACCGGCGGTGAGCAGGGCATGGGCCGAGCGCTGGCGCGGGTTGCCGTGGGCCAGATAGTCGAGGCGGCGCCAGTTTGGGCTGGCAGTGGGGGAGGCAGATGGAAAAACTGCGGCCGGGGCCGCAGTTTTGTCAGTGCCAAGTCGGCAGAGATCAGTCAGCAAGGGTCACCTTGGTGATCACCACGTCTTCGGTCGGAACGTCCTGATGGATACGGCCGTAGTTGCCGGTCTTGACGCCCTTGATCTTGTTGACCACGTCCATACCGGCGGTCACTTCACCGAATACGCAGTAGCCGAAACCCTGGGTGGTAGCGGATTTGAAGTCGAGGAAGTCGTTGTTGTTCACGTTGATGAAGAACTGGGCGCTGGCAGAGTGCGGCTCCATGGTGCGGGCCATGGCGATGGTGCCGATCTTGTTGGAGAGACCGTTGGCCGCTTCGTTCTTGATGGGAGCGCGAGTGTCTTTCTCTTCAAAGCCCGGGGCATAGCCGCCGCCCTGGATCATGAAGCCGTCGATGACGCGGTGGAAAATGGTGTTGTCGTAGTGACCGTCACGGCAGTATTGCAGGAAGTTGGCCACGGTTTCCGGGGCTTTTTCAGCGTTCAGGGTGAGGGTGATGTCGCCGTGATTGGTGTGCAGAGTGACCATGATATGTCCTTTCATTTGATGCGGACGACGAAGTGCCCGCAGGTGTATGGCATAAAGTGGTGGCAATTCTAGCCCATCAGGGGCTGGCGGCATAGTCTCTCTGGCGCCGTAACCGTGCTGGCAGGCGGGATTGGCCACGTTTTCTGCCTCGTTTTCTGCCCCTGAACGGGGTATCATGACCAACCATTTTACTCACAGGCAGTGGTTAGAAGATGCTGAAGATATACAACACACTCACTCGTCAAAAAGAAGAATTCAAACCTATCCACCCGGGCAAGGTGGGCATGTATGTGTGTGGTGTCACCATCTACGATCACTGTCATATCGGCCACGGCCGCACCTTCGTCGCCTTTGATGTGGTCGCTCGCTACCTGCGTTACGCCGGTTATGACCTCACCTACGTGCGCAACATCACCGACGTGGATGACAAGATCATCAAACGTGCCGCCGAGACCCAAGTGACCTGCGACGAGCTGACCGAGCGGCTGATTGGCGACATGCACGCCGACTTCGACGCCCTCGGCATGGTGCGCCCGGATATCGAACCGCGCGCCACCCAGCACATCGAAGAGATCATCGAGCTGGTGCAATCCCTGCTGGAAAAAGAGCACGCATACGTGGCAGATAACGGCGATGTGATGTTTATCGTCGAATCCTATGCCGACTACGGCAAGCTCTCCGGCCAGGATCTGGAGCAGCTGCAAGCCGGTGCCCGCGTCGACGTGGTCGATGCCAAGCGCAACCCGCTCGACTTCGTGCTGTGGAAGATGTCCAAACCGGGCGAGCCGACCTGGGAAAGCCCCTGGGGCCCGGGCCGTCCTGGCTGGCACATCGAGTGCTCCGCCATGAACTCCAAGCACCTTGGCAACCACTTCGACATCCATGGCGGCGGCTCCGATCTGCAGTTCCCGCACCACGAGAACGAAATTGCCCAGTCCTGCTGCGCCCACGGTGGCGACTACGTCAACACCTGGATGCACAGCGGCATGGTGATGGTGGATAAAGAGAAGATGTCCAAATCCCTTGGCAACTTCTTCACCATCCGCGACGTCTTGGCTCACTACGACGCCGAAACCGTCCGTTACTTCCTGATGTCTGGCCACTACCGCAGCCAGCTCAACTACTCGGAAGATAACCTCAAGCAAGCCCGCGCCGCGCTGGAGCGCATGTACACTGCCCTGCGCGATCTGCCGGTGGCCGCTGCTGCCGGTGGCGACGAGCAGGTGGCTCGCTTCAAGGAGGCGATGGACGACGACTTCAACACCCCGGAAGCCTACTCCGCCCTGTTCGATCTGGTGCGCGAGATCAACCGCCAGAAGGGTGAAGACATGGCCGTTGCCGCCGCGCTGGGCGCCCGTCTGCGCGAGCTGGGCGCCGTGCTCGGCATCCTGCAGCAAGACCCCGAAGCCTTCCTCAAGGGTGACGAAGCGGACGAAGAGGTTGCCGAAATCGAGCGCCTGATCGCCGAGCGCAATCAGGCCCGTGCCGACAAGAACTGGGCTGCGGCCGACGCCGCCCGCAACCGTCTCACCGAGATGGGCATAGTGCTGGAAGATAGCGCCGGCAAGACCAGCTGGCGCCGTGCCTAAGGGCCGCCGGTTGACGACCTGACGCAGAGCGCAGCCCTTGGGCTGCGCTCTTTTTTTCAGGGCCCGGCGCGTTGTTCAAGGCGCGGCCCATGCAAGCGAACATAAGGAAGATGGCACCATGAAGATATCCAGCTGGCCCGTGCTGGCACTGGCCCTCTCTGCGGCGGCCCTGATCGCCCCGGCCCATGCGGGCACCACCACCAGCGGCAAACTCGATCCGGCCGCCAGTGCCCGCGCCAAGGCCAAGGTGGCCCAGTTTCTCGACTGGGAGCGTGCAGTCAAACCGAGCGGCCTCTATCAGAGTGATCTTGGCGGCGCGCTGCCCACTATCGTCTCCCCCGAGCTGCTCTGCCTGCTCAATGCCGCCTCCAAGGCGCGCGAAATAGCCACTCGCGAGGCCCCCGACGAGAAGCCCCCCTTTGTCGAGGGCAACCCCTTCCTGCCCAACGCCTGGGATAACCTGCTGGGCTCGGAGATCCTCTCCTCGCGCGCCATCGCCGGCAGCCGGGATCGCAGCGAGGTCAAGGTGCGCTTCACCTTTGGCGAGCCGGGCACCCCGCTCGACGCCCCCAGCGGCACCTACCGTTTTGTCAGCACCTATCTGGTACAAGACGGGCCGCAAGGCGCCCGCATCACCGATATCGACGCTGGCGGCAGCTGTGATTTCTGCCAATCCGGCAGCCTGCGCGCCGCCCTCTATGAGACGCTCACCGCCTATCCCGCCGCAGGGGGAGAGCAGTGCAAGGGGTTGGGGAAATAGTTTTTTAGTTGGGATAGAAGTGTGTTTGGGGAATAGAAATAAAAACCGCAGCTCAAGGCTGCGGTTTTTATTGATGTTATAAATTGAAATATGATTGAGCTAACTCATTTTTCTTACGTTCAATCGATTCAATTAAATCAGTTGAAACTCTGCAGCTATATTTTTCTGAAATAAAGATGCGAATTAAATATTTTATTGACTGATATTTGTCGAGCTTGTCGCCGCATTCAGTGAGTTTATTTATGCAGTATCCGCCATTCAAATTCTTTCGCAGTAGTTTTATTTCTGTTTTATCTATATCTTTAAATGCATTGTCTGCCATTATATCGATGGCAAACATATATTTTGGAATGATCTCTGAGATCATTTTAAAAAGTTCTGATTTGAGTTCTGATATAAAGGTTTTGTTTATCTCGTCTGTTATTTTTAAATTTGTTGGGTATATTTTTGATTCATACTTTTTCGACCATGGGACTCTGTTTATGATATCATCAAGAATCTCTTGTCCCTCGCTGGGGAATTTACTTTCATGAATGAAACAGGGTAGTTGTTCATGTAGGAAAAAATCATCTGAATTTTCTAAATAGAATATCTCTAACTGTTCTAACTTACTCTCTGGGTTAGCCTTATCAGGTTCTTCAAATTTGAATAAGCTAAGAGGTTTTCCTGATGCATTCTCTTTTGATAAATCGCAAACATTTCCTAGCATTGCTGAGAATGCTCTATTCGTTTTATGATAATAAACTTGGCCAAAGAGACTCGATCTTGCATTTATAAATTCAAGAATTGAATCAATACCACTTTCTTTATACGCTAAAAATACTTTATTATTATTTATCACAGGAACGATCGACATGAACAGTCTATTATAGTCATAAATACCACACTTTACGCCTGAAAAATAGCTATCTCTTAACAAGTAGTCCATTCTGTCTGCATCAATAGGGCAGGATGAAATTATAGATGTAAATAAAGGTAGGATGTCAATATTTGCACCATTAATGTTAACATGAATTGCTTTTTGTTTATATTTGCTTTCGATGATGTTTATGACGTTGTCGATATTTATCGAACTGCGTAACTTATGACTAAGGCTATCATAAATAATTTTTATGAAGATTGAAGACATGTGTTCATGCTCAATGGTTGAACCATCTTCAATCATATTAAAAATATCATCAAAATCACCTTCAAGATGCTCTGATAAGTCTTCTTTTTTACACATAAATGAATCAAATTGATGAGACATTGGACCATGACCAATATCATGTAAAAGTGCCGCCAATCTCAACTCTCGAATATTACTTAATGGAAGACTCTCAATACCATCAAAAACGCTACCATCGCGATACTTATTTTGGTATCTATATGAATTCAAGTTCAAATTTTTTAATATTTCATATGATAAGTGCATAACTCCGAGAGAGTGCTCAAATCTACTATGCATTGCTGAAGGAAAAACTTTATATAAAAAAGTATTTTGTTTGATATTCCTAAGTCTCTGAAATAGAGGATGATCTATGAATTCAATTTCTAATTCACTTAGGCGTATGATGCCATGGATTGGATCTAATATTTTCCCAAGTAACTCTTTATCAAAATTCATTATTAACCTCGTTTTTGTCTAATTTATTCAGTTTCAGTTTCAGTTTCAGTTTCAGTTTCAGTTTCAGTTTCAGTTTCAGTTTCAGTTTCAGTTTCAGTTTTAAACTATTTTTGTGTTAGCGATTTAGGAGTAACAGCCTCTATATATAAATTGATATTTCCAGCAGGAATAAATCCACTTTTTGATTTATCAGCTAAATAATTTGGAAAACGCTCAACTAGATACACTTGTTCTAACCAAATTCTAAACTCGCCTAAAGCTGATAATGGATAAATATAGGCAGGTCTGGGGCCTGCTTTTGCTTGTGGAAAATAATCAGGATAAGTATGTGGGTGCTTAGTCCTTGCGCCATATTTGTTGTCAAAGTTGTATTTTTCCCAGTGTGAACTCCACAAACGGCCGACACTGATGTCTGGGACTACGTGACTATCCATCTTCAAGCCATGACGTATTCCTGATACAACAATATCCGCAACCTCCTTAAATACACTGAAGTAACCACGTGGAATCTCATTTAATATCATCCGGTCGTGAAAATGCTTCCATGCTTCAGGAATAGAATTTAAAGGATCATAACCTAGGCTAGTATATACAAACTCTCGAAGTGACCTGCGCGCCAGTAATCGATAATTTTGTAATGCAATATCACTTGTGGAGGATGAGTCAAATGCATAATATTCAAGCACAGCCATGCAAGATATGTCATTGAAAGCACTAACCTTCTGACCTTGGACTGTTACTTGAATAAATAGATCATCTGATAAAATACCTTGCTCGCGCAATAGGGCTGATATCTTTATCCCCCTAGGTTTTACTCGCTCTAGATCCCAATTGGATGTTAATGTCGTTATGGAGCTTGGAGCAACACCACAGAGTGATGCTAATCCTCTAGCTGAAAGATAAGGAGTCCCATCTGGCAAAACCCCCATGCTAATGCCATTAACTTCCCCCTCTTTGATTGGAATCAATTCAATCTGTTGTTGAAGCATATAAAACTCCTTTAAGTCTAGGTATCTTAAAATTGTGAAAAAGGTATAAGGACTAGCGAAGCGTAATCGGACGTTCGAGAAATAAGGTGTTATTACGGTGAAGTACTCACTATCGGGCCTTCAATATAAAACCGTTTCCCGATAGGGATATCTGCTGCTTGTCATTGTATTCATCATGATTTTTTCACCTATGCAACCATGCCGATGGCGCTTGTTGCATAGGTGCGACAATCTGCTCTCGTCACGGGGTGGGCAAGGGGTTGGCTGTGAGCTAACAACCCGCCCGATCTTTGCCCCAAATAGGCTGGGGAGTGTTACCGCGGTGCAATGCGCTGCGCTTGGTGCACCCTACGCCTGTTAACTGGCTTCGGGGCGGCGGGTTGGCTGTTGCCCCCTGTTGTTCGCCGGGGTGAGCCCGTTTGTCCCATACCGTAGGGTGCAATGAACGAAGTGAATTGCACCTCTATTCGACGCGGGTTTGCTTGCTGCGTCAGGCTTGGCGGATTGCGCCATGGGCTTCATCTGCAAGGGGAGCGGTTAGCACGGACGATTACGCTACGCTAATCGACCCTACCGACCCTGCTGGCGAAGCCATGCCAACGGGGTTGGTGACCCCTCACCCGAACCCTCTCCCGCAGGGGGAGAGGGGACGGTTACCGTGGTGCAATGCGCTGCGCTTATTGCACCCTACCGCTCACCCGCAAGGGGAGAGGGGACGGTTGCCCTGGCGCAGGGGCGGGAGACCGGCTGGTCTCCGCGAAAGACGCTACCGCCCCTGACTGTCGCTGCCACATTGCGCCGTTGACCTTGGTTTGGGAAAAGGGGCCAACAGGCGCCGCCAAATATCTTACGGATTCATTGAGCGCTTAACTATGGCGGCCATCACGCAACTATCAGAAACCAGAGGTTTTTTTGCGCTGGCACAAGCTTTTGTTAATTACTGATTGATTAATTGCGGGGTAAACCTTGTGCGGTTGGTCGCCTTGGGTAATCCGTCGCTATCACCTTGATTCAAAACGGCGATCACAGACTTTTTGCGCTGTATGTCTAGACTGGGTTGGCCGCGGTCGCTGACCGCCGCCTCTGGATCAGCAGACAGGGTATAACTGAGCTGGCTCACCCCTATGTGTCACTGATGGAGGCGTCGGCCATGTCCGCTACCCGTATCTGGATTAAAAACCCCCTTGCCACCTTTACCCCCGAAACGGTCGATGGCCGCGGCGGGCTGGTGATTGAGAACGGCCTGATCAGCGAAGTGCTGGCGGCAGGCCAGCAGCCTGCCCGGCCGTGTGATCAGCTGTTCGATGCCCGCGACCATGTGGTGCTGCCGGGCCTTATCAATACCCACCACCACTTCTACCAGACCCTGACCCGTGCCTGGAGGCCGGTGGTCAATCAGCCGCTCTTCCCCTGGCTCAAGACCCTCTATCCGGTGTGGGCCAGATTGACGCCGGACGCGCTGGCGCTGGCGAGCAAGGTGGCGATGGCGGAGCTGCTGCTCTCGGGTTGCACCACGGCGGCCGATCACCACTACCTCTTCCCGCGCGGGATGGAGGAGTCCATCGATATTCAGGTGGCGGCGGTGCGTGAGCTGGGGATGCGCGCCATGCTGACCCGTGGCTCCATGAGCCTTGGCGAAGATGAGGGGGGCTTGCCGCCGCGCCACACGGTGCAGGGGCAGCAGCAGATCCTCGATGACAGTCTGCGGCTGGTGCGCCAGTATCACGAGCGCGGCGCCGGGGCGCAGATCCAGATTGCGCTGGCCCCTTGCTCCCCCTTCTCGGTGACCGAGGAGATCATGGTGGAGAGCGCCAGACTCGCGGCCGAGCTCGATGTGCGGCTGCACACCCATCTGGCGGAGACGCTGGATGAGGAGGCGTTCTGCCTTGCACGCTTTGGCCTGCGCACCGTCGATTATCTCGAAAAGGTGGGCTGGCTTGGCGATCGCACCTGGCTGGCCCACGGCATCCACTTCAATCCGGACGAGATTGCGCGGCTGGGGGCGGCGGGCACCGGGGTGTGCCACTGTCCGGTCTCCAATATGCGGCTCGCCTCCGGCATCTGCCCGACCCTGGATCTGGAGGCGGCCGGTGCACCGGTGGGGCTAGGGGTGGATGGCTCGGCCTCTAACGATGCCTCGAACCTGATGCAGGAGGCCCGTCAGGCGCTCTATCTGCAGCGGCTGCGCTACGGCGCCGAGCGCATCACTCCGCGCAAGGTGCTGGAGTGGGCGACCGTTGGCTCGGCCCGGCTGCTCGGGCGCGGCGATCTCGGTGAGCTGCTACCCGGCAAGCAGGCGGATCTGGCGCTGTTCAAGCTCGATGATCTGCGCTTTAGCGGCAGCCACGACCCCATAGCGGCCCTGATCTTGTGCGGCGCCGAGCGTGCCGATCGGGTGATGGTGGGCGGCAAGTGGCGGGTGGTGGATGGCGCCATCGAGGGGCTGGATATCGAGGGGCTGATTGCCCGTCACAAGGTGGCCGCCGCCGCGCTGGTGCATGGCTAGCCGACTCTGGTGCCACTCCCTGGCTGTATGGAGTTGGTATTCACCTGACAGTTGTCCACAAAAGGGAGTGGTCATATGGCTTCAAACCGGATAACAAAACAGTGCCCCCTACTGTGTTATCTGGAGTCACCGTAGACCTGCAACGAGAAAAACTCAGCCTGCCAGAGCTCGCCAAAGAGCTCAATGACGAGTAACTTCGCCTGTTCGAGCGTCTCAGCCCAGAGTTTCGAGAACGTCAGATTGAGGTCCACTACACCGGAGAACTGGTGGCTGTCGGCACCTTCTTCGTCGGCGCGATCCAAGCGGTTGGCAGGTGTATCTGCAAACCGTGCTGGACTGCTACAGCCGCCACGCCTGGGGACGGCTCTACACCAGCAAGCTGCCGGTG
>NZ_JAAKTY010000028.1:0-52700 GCF_049174875.1 Aeromonas sp. 600948 | reverse complement strand
TCCTCCTTAGTTCAGTCGGTAGAACGGCGGACTGTTAATCCGTATGTCACTGGTTCAAGTCCAGTAGGAGGAGCCAATTCAAAAAGCCCTTGTCGCAAGACAAGGGCTTTTTTCTATTTGGCTCAGCCATTTTTTAACCATAAAAACAACCACACACGCACAGATGAACCGCAGGATAGATATGGAAAATCATGTAGTTATAGAGTCAAAGGGGCGACTTGCCGCCATTCGGAACTGGATGGAGCCCGTGCTGGTGCTGCTTATTCTCGGCAGCCTGTTCGGTTACCTCGGCAGCCAGATGGGCCTCTCTGCCATGGTCAACACCCTGTTCAATACCGCCCACCAGCTGCTGCTCAATACCGTGCTCTTTATCATGGGGATCACGGTGCTCTCCGGTGCCCTGAGCCAGCTCTTGAGCGAGTTCGGGGTGATCCGCCTGCTGGAGGTGCTGCTGGCCCCGCTGATGAAGCCGGTGTTTCGCCTGCCCGGTCGCACCGCCCTTGCGGCCCTGATGACCTTCTTCTCCGACAACCCGGCCGTGATCAGCCTCGCCAAGGACAGCCGCTTTCGCAAGGGCTTCACTCCGTGGCAACTGGTGTCGCTCACCAACTTCGGCACCGCCTTCGGCATGGGGCTGATCGTGGTGACCTTTATGGCCACCTTGCAGCTGCCGAGCGGTGAATCCACTGCCAGCGCGGCGCTGATTGGGTTGCTGGGTGCTCTGGTGGGCTCGGTGGTCTCTACCCGGCTGATGCAGCGGATGATCCGCCCGCTGGTGGGCGAGGTGCTGGACGATGAGCCGACTGATGCCAGGGGGCACAAGGTCGGGGTCAGCAAAGAGGTGGCGCCGGGCTGGCTGCGGATCCTCAACTCGTTGCTCGATGGCGGCAAATCCGGTGTCGAGCTGGGAATGGCGGTGATCCCGGGCGTGCTCATCATCAGTACCTTCGTCATGCTGCTCACCTTCGGTCCGGGGGAGAAGGGCTATACCGGCGAAGCGTTCCAGGGTGTAGCCCTGCTGCCGGTGCTGGCTGCCAAGGTAAGCTGGCTGTTTGACCTGCTGTTTGGCTTCCAGCAGCCGGAGCTGGTCGCTTTCCCGGCTACCTCGCTCGGTGCGGTCGGTGCCGCCATGTCGCTGGTGCCGCCTTTTATTGCCAAGGGGTGGATCACCGGCAACGAGGTGGCAGTGTTTACCGCCATGGGGATGTGCTGGAGCGGCTTTTTGAGCACCCACACCGCCATGCTCGATGCTCTCGGTTATCGCCACCTCACCTCCCGCGCCATTGTCGCCCACACGGTCGGCGGCCTGTGCGCCGGGGTGGCAGCGCACCAGCTTTATATGCTGCTGGGCTGAGTCGGGTTCAGACACGGATACAAAAAGAGGCTCTTTGGAGCCTCTTTTCATTTCTATTGGTCACGCCTTGTGGGCGGATCACCGCTCGATTAGTAAGCCCGCGGGTCGTTATTCGGTGCCTGATCGCTGCGGTGCTTTTGTCAGGTTTTACTCTGTTGGTGCCATCAGCAGCGCAAGTGGCTCAAAGAGTTGGCGATCAGGGTGTGAAAGGAAGGCGTCGCGGCTCGGGTGGGTGGCAAAACGCTTTACCACCATATTGCCACTACCGCCCGTGGCGGCAGCTACTGGCCGCCGGACTCCCCTTTGCGCTCGGCTATCTCCTGCTTGCTGCTTGAACAAATAGATCAGACATTCAAGGGATTAGCCGGTGCGGTGCGTTTTATCGTCGTGCTGGCCCCGCTTATGCACTCCTCCTGGCAACACCATCAAGGGTCGTTGTCGCGGAGAGATATCATGATCAGCAGCCTGCTTCCCCTTGCCTCGATCGCCCTCAAGCTGGGCAGCCAGCTGCTCGGCAGCAGTGCCAAACCTGAGCCTGTGCAGCAAATCGTGCAGGAAGATCGCCTCGCCCCGACCGTCCAGAGCTTGTTCCAGCGACTCGGTATCAAGGATGCCGATAGCGAACAGAACCGCTCGGCCATCAACCACTTTATGGGGGAGCTTATGCAGACTCTGGGGCAGGAGAATGGTGGCCAATCCCTCCCTGCCGCCATCGACAGCGCCCGCAACCAGCTGGCGAGCGGTACCCAGAGCACCCGCCTCGATGCCCTGCAAAGCGAGCTCGATACCCTCAAGGATTCCCTCGGTGCCAGCAATCTCAACCTCGACCAGCTGCTCGGTGCCTTTAAACAGACCCTGCCTAATGGCAAGGGGGAAGGGGTTGGCAAACTGCTCAATGCTAGCGCCTGAACCGCGGTGAGCAATAAAAAACGGCAACCTCGGGTTGCCGTTTCTGTTTGTGGTTTAACACGCTATGAGCGAGGTGATGGCGGGTTCTCCATGTCGCTGGCTACTTCTATCTGCCCTCTTGCTTGCAAGGCGTGAGCTGCTCCTTGGCGATCCGCTTCATCCTTGTTCTGGCCCAGTTTGAATTTGCCAACCAGCCGCTCTATCTCGATTTCAATGCCGACAACGGCCTGCACCATGGTTTCTATATATTCTCTCGGCGCATCCGCCATTTTCCATGGCGAGGGTTCCCCGGCTTCATGGGGTCGGGTCAGATTGGCCAGTAAACGGCGGATAAAACGAGCATTATCACGAATGCTGATGCGGCCGTGAGCATGTACCACGCTGTAGTTCTAGGTCGGCACCTGCTTGTGATGATCATGCTTGCTCGGATACCAGCTGGGGGAGATATAGGCATCCGCAGCCTTGAAGATCACCAGCACGTTGTCCCCATCCCGCACCTCTTGCCAGAGCGGATTGTTGCGTGCGACATGGGCGCGCAAGACGCCCTGCCCTCCGGTTTCCTTTGCAAACTCGAATGGCAGATGGTTGGCATCCAGCCCCTGTGAGCCGTGGGTGATCAGAGCACCTAGCGGATGTGCCTGCATCAGTTGATGCAGGACTTTGGGGTCATCGGTGGCGAAATGAGGTGGCAGATACATGCAGATTCCTTCTATCGAGTGCTGACATCCATTCAACAACTACAGGCATCCAGTCAGCGGGACAAGCCATTTCGGGCGCAAAAAAAGAGGGCTGGAGCCCTCTCTCTGCGTTAACGGTAATTAGTCGCGCTTTGCCAGCCAGGTTTCGGCTGCGGTCAGGGCTGCTTCCACCTGCTCGCGGGCGACGCCGCCTTTGGCGACCCGCTTGGCTAGGGTCGCTTCCAGCTCCAGATTGGGGTAGACGTCGAACTCGATCACCGGGCTGAAACGCTGGAACTCGCCGATGGAGAGCTCCTCCAGCGGTTTGCCCACGCTGATGGCAAAGACCACGGTTTCACCGACGATATGGTGCGCTTCACGGAACGGAATTCCTTTGGCCACCAGATAGTCTGCCAGCTCGGTAGCGTTGGCGTAGCCGCCTTGTGCTGCCGCCATGGTGCGCTCGCCATTCACTTTCAAATCGATCAGCACCAGCGCAGCCATATCGAGGCAGTCGTGCCAGGTGTCGAGGGCATCGAACAGCCCCTCCTTGTCTTCCTGCATGTCCTTGTTGTAGGCCAGCGGCAGCGCCTTGAGGCTCATCAGCATGCCCATCTGGGCGCCGACCACCCGGCCGGTCTTGCCGCGGATCAGCTCCAGCGCATCCGGGTTCTTCTTCTGCGGCATCAGCGACGAGCCGGAGGTAACCGCGTCAGACAGCTCGACAAACCCAGCCTCGCCGGTGTTGTAGAAGATAAGGTCTTCGGCAAAGCGCGACAGGTGGGTCATGGAGAGGGACGCCACGTGCATCAGTTCCACCACGTGATCCCGATCGGAGACCGAATCCAGACTGTTGCGGGTGGCGCCGCTAAAGCCCATGTCGAGCGCCAGCGCTTCGCGGTCGATGGCGTAGGCAGTGCCCGCCAGCGCGCCGCAGCCGAGCGGGCTGGTGTCGAGGCGCTTGAGGGCATCCTGCAGGCGGGAGTAGTCCCGCTCCAGCATCTCCACATAGGCCAGCGCCCAGTGGGCGTAGGTGACCGGCTGGGCCCGCTGCAGGTGGGTGTAACCGGGCAGCACCGCCGCCTGATTGGCGCGGGCAGAGGCGACCAGCCCCTGCTGCAGGGCGGTGATGGAACTGAGCAGCAGCTCGCCCTGCGCCTTGCACCAGAGTTTCAGGTCGGTGGCGACCTGATCGTTGCGCGAACGGCCGGTGTGCAGCTTCTTGCCAAGATCGCCGACGGCGGCGATGAGCTGGCTTTCGACCCAGGAGTGGATATCTTCGGCGTCCGAACTCAGGACCTGCCGGGGATCCTGCTGCACCGAGGCGAGCAGCACCTCCATCGCCTGTTGCAGTTTGCCCTGCTCATCGGCGGTCAATACGCCCACTTTCACCAGCGCTTTGGCCCAGGCCATGGAGCCTTGAATATCCTGCTCCGCCAAGCGGTAATCGAACCGCAGCGAATCGTTGAACTGCTTGAACCGGCTATCGGCTCCCTGACTGAAGCGTCCACCCCAAAGTGCCATACTGCTCTCCTTGAATGCGTTGTCGGTAGGCATTTACGCCTGCCGTACTCGCGCGGCCTCTTGGCCTGCGCGCAGAAATCTTGCCCTGTATTTTCCTGAATAACAGTGCGGTGGTGATGAGTGCTGTTGCCGTTGAACACGTCAAATCCAGCAACTGCGAATCGGTTCCCTCTCCCTCTGGGAGAGGGCTAGGGTGAGGGTAATTCCCCCCTCATCCCCGCCCCTTCTCCCGCAAGGGGAGAAGGGAGAAAATACGTCAGCATCATATTCACACAGCCCCTGTTATCTCACAGAAGCGGCCGGGGCGCTGCCGCTCTTGTCACACCCGTCGATGATGGATCAGGGGGCTGTGCTCTCTGCCTGTAGAAGAGGGGGCCATGCCCCCTCAACGGAATCAACGGGTTATCGCGCTTGCTTAACCGTGGGTGTGATCACCACCGATGGCTTGATGCTGCTCCTTCATGGCGCGGATCCGGCTGGCCAGGGTGTAGAGACGGATAAAGCCTTCGGCATGGCTCTGGTCATACACTTCATCGGCGCCGAAAGTGGCGAAGTCTTCGGAGTAGAGGCTGTTCGGCGACTTCTTCTGCACCGCGGTGACCTGACCCTTGTACATCTTCAGCACCACTTCACCATCCAGATCTTCGGCGATGGCGTTTGCAGAGGCGAGGATCGCTTTGCACAGCGGGGTGAACCAGCGGCCGTCATAGACCAGATGGGAGAACTCGGCACCCAGCTTCTCCCGCCAGGCGCGGGTCGGGCGATCCAGTACCAGCTCTTCCACGGCGCGCAGCGCGGCGACCATCACGGTACCGCCCGGGGTCTCGTAGCAGCCACGGGACTTCATCCCCACCATCCGGTTTTCGGTGATGTCGATGCGGCCCACGCCGTGCTTGCCAGCACGCTCGTTCAGGGTCATCAGGATCTGGTGCGGGCTGAGCGGCTGGTCGTCAACGGCCACCACTTCACCCTGCGCCACGGTCAGCTTGACGTACTCCGGCTGATCCGGAGCCTGCTCGGCCGGTACGGTCCACTGCCAGACCGCTTCGGACGGCTCGTTCCAGGTGCTCTCCAGCTCGCCACCTTCGGTGGAGATGTGCCAAGCGTTGGCATCGCGGCTGTAGATCTTCTTCAAGGTCGCCTTGCAGGGGATGTTGCGGGTCTCCAGATAGGAGAGCAGATCTTCCCGGGAGCGCATGTCCCAGATCCGCCACGGGGCGATGACTTTCAGCTGGGGCGCCAGCGCGGCAACCGCACCTTCGAAACGCACCTGATCGTTACCCTTGCCGGTGCAGCCGTGGGAGATGGCATCGGCCCCTTCCGCCAGCGCGGCCTCGACCATCGCCTTGGCGATCACCGGACGGGCCATGGAGGTGCCCAGCAGATAGGTGCCCTCATAGACAGCGCCAGTCTTCAGGGTCGGGTAGACGTACTCTTTGACGAACTCTTCGCGCAGATCCTTGATGATGCACTTGGTGGCGCCGGAGGCGATGGCTTTTTGCTCGATCCCTTCCAGATCGTCGCGCTCCTGACCGACGTCAGCTACGAAGGCGATGATTTCGGCGTCATAGTGCTCTTTCAGCCAGGGAATGATGGCCGAGGTATCCAGTCCACCCGAGTAAGCCAGTACGATCTTGTTGATTCCGCTCATGTTACTTCTCTCCGTGATGATTCGATGATGATTCAATAAAGGTGTCGTGATTCAGGTTGATTGCCGCGTTACTTGTTGCCGAGAAGGGTCAGCAACACGGCGTTCTGGATATGCATCCGGTTTTCGGCCTCGTCCATGATGAGGGAGGCGGGGCCATCCATCACCTGCGAGGTGATCTCCAGCTCCCGATGAGCCGGCTGGCAGTGCAGCACATGTGCAATGCCAGTGCGGTCGAGCAGGGCCTGGTTGATCTGGTAAGGCATAAAGAGGTCTTTGACCTGCTCCATCGGGGTGTTGTCACCCATGGAGACCCAGGTGTCGGTGTAGGCCACGTCGAACCCTTCGATATCAGCCACGTCATCGCTGATGTGGATGGTCGCCCCCGACTTGGCCGCCAGTGCCTGCGCCTGCAGGAAGATCTGGGTATCCGGGCCGTGGCCTTTCGGGCAGATCAGGGTGACGTCGGTGCCGAGGGTGGCCCCCAGCAGCAGCAGAGAGTGGCTGACGTTGTTGCCATCACCGAGGTAGGCAAGCTTCACCTTCGACAGGTCGTCGTAGTGCTCGGCAATGGTCATAAAGTCGGCCAGCCCCTGACAGGGGTGGTAGAGGTTGCACAGGCTGTTCACCACCGGCACTGTGCCATGCTCTGCCAGCTCGACCAGGGTCTGGTGATCGAACACCCGGGCGACGATGGCATCACACCAGCGGGACAGGTTGGCGGCGAAATCCTTCACCGACTCCCGCTTGCCCAGCGCGCCGTTCTGCTGATCCAGATAGACGCTGTGGCCGCCCAGTTTGGCGATGCCGATGTCGAAGGTGACCCGGGTGCGCAGGGAGGGCTTCTCGAACAGGGTGACCACGCTCTTGCCGGCCAGCGCCTGGCTGTACTTCTTCGGGTCGGCCTTGACCGCTTTGCCCAGCGCAATCAGTGCCTCTATTTGGGCTTTGTTCAGATCACTGTCTTTCAGAAGATGTTGCATCGGATGTTCCTTGTTCCGGTGGAGATCAAATAGCCACTTGAGTGCCGACGGCGCCGCCAGCCAGCAGCTTGAGCAGCTGGTCCGGGTAACGCCAGCTGGCGACACAGACCGGCTTGCCGAGGGTCTGGGCGGCGTGCAGGGCCGCTTCTACCTTGACCGCCATGCCATCGCGGATCACCCCTTTCTCCATCAGATCCAGTGCGGTCAGCTTGTCGAGCTGGGGCACCAGCTTGCCCTTGCCATCCAGGATGCCGCTCACGTCGGAGAGCATCACCAGATCGGCACCGAGCGCCTCGGCAATGGCGGTGGCCGCCTGATCCGCGTTGACGTTCATCAGCTGCCCCTCGGCGGTGATGCCGATGGAGCTCACCACCGGCAGGAAGCCCTGACCTAGGATGCCTGCTACCAGCGCCGGGTTGCCCGGCTTGCACTCGCCGACCGCGCCGAGATCCGGGTCGAGCTGGGTCACCTGACAGAGGCCGCCATCCGCCAGGCAGAGCCCCACCGCTGGAATGCCGGTGGCGATCGCCTTGGCCATCATCTGCTTGTTGGCAGTGCCCGCCAGCGCCCCGGCAATGAAGGGGATCTGCTCGAACGGGGTCACCCGCAGGCCGTTCTTCTTGGTGGAGGTGAGACCCAGCCCCTTGAGCAGGTCATCCACCAGACAGCCACCACCGTGCACCAGCACCAGCGGACGGTGCTGATCGTCGAGAAAGGTTTTGAGGGTGGCGAACAGGGCGGTCAGCGCCTCGTCGTTCTCGATAAGGGCACCGCCCAGCTTGATTACCAGAGTCTGCTTGTTCATCGTTGCAATCCTTCCTTGAGTCCTTAAATCAGGCCGGTGGCCGGTTCAAATCCGAATTTGATATTTATGCACTGCATGGCCTGGGAGGCGGCGCCCTTGAGCAGGTTGTCGATGGCGGATACCACCACCAGCATGTTGCCCTGCTGTTGCCAGGCGATATCGCAGTAAGGGGTGTTTGCCACACCGCGAATAGAGGGCATCTGGCCGGTGAGGCGCACCAGCGGCTTGCCTTCGTAAGCCTTGAGGAAGGCCTGATCCACCTGGGTCGGCGTCACGCCGTCCGCCAGCTGCACATAGATGGTGGCCAGAATGCCGCGCACATAGTTGCCAAGGTGGGGCTGGAACAGCACCTCCTTGCCGAGGTGGTGGCTGATCTCCGGCTGGTGTCTGTGGTTGAAGGTGCCGTAAGGGTTGAGGCTCACTTCGCAGAAGCTGGTGTTGATGGCCGCTTTGCGACCGGCGCCGGAAACCCCGGAGACGGCGTTGATGATGGGCTGCCACCCCTTGGCAATCAGGCCATCCTGCTGCAGCGGCTTGAGGGCGCACAGCGATGCTGTCGGGTAGCAACCGGGTACGGCTACCAGCTGGGCGCTGGCGATGGCATCGGCATTCCACTCGGCCAGACCGTAGGCGGCCTGATCCAGCCACTGTTCGCTGTCGTGGGTGAATCCGTAGAAGCTGTCGTAAAAGCCCTGATCCTTGACCCGGAAGGCGCCGGAGAGATCGAACACCGGCAGCCCCTTGGCGAGAAACTTGGGGGCAAGCGTGGCGCTCACCTCGTGGGCGGTGGCCAGCAGCACCAGATCGGCCTGGGTCAGGATCCGGGTCATGCCGTCGTCGTCCAGCGGCAGCAGCGGCTGATCGAGGGCGCCGACCCACTGGGGATGCAGGGAAGAGAAGCGCTTGTGGGCATCCTGACTGCCGGCGGAGACATAGAGGCCGAACAGTTTGAGTTGTGGGTGGTTCTGTACCAGTGCGGCCAGTTCGGCTCCCGCGTAGCCACTGGCACCGACGATAACGGTGTTAAGCATGTTGAATATTCCAAGTCAGAGTTCGAGATTCACAGCATGGTGCTGCAGTGCACAAGGGTGTTCGATCGCCCCTTTGCACAAGTGCGGAGGGGCAATTCAGGCGGGTGTGTGTCGTCGGTTATAGATCAGGTGACAGAACATTAACTTTCCCTTACAACTAGAAGCCTTTGTTGATGAGCCAGATATTCAGGTAAAATTACAGAATATTCATGCACTCACTTTGCATTTGTATTTTCTAACAGAAACATTCCGGGGACGCAAGGAGGAGCTGATGGCCAATCTGGATTTTTTTTCACTTTATAAGAATATTATCGCGATTCCCTCTATCAGCAGCACGGATCCCAAGTGGGATCAGAGCAATGAGGCTGTGATCCGGCTGCTGGCCGACTGGTTCGGTCAGCTCGGTTTTCAGTGCGAGGTGACGGCGCTCCCCGATCTGCCGGGCAAATTCAATCTGGTGGCGACGATGGGTCAGGGGGAGGGCGGTCTGCTGCTGGCGGGTCACACAGATACGGTGCCGTTCGATGAGGGGGGTTGGAGCAAGGATCCCTTCAAGGTGACCGAAGAGGGCAATCGTCTCTATGGCCTCGGCACCATCGACATGAAGGGCTTCTTCGCCTTTATCGTGGAGGCGCTCAAAGATATTGACCTCACCAAGCTGACCAAGCCGCTGCGCATTCTCGCCACTGCCGACGAAGAGACCACCATGGCGGGGGCCCGCGCCATCGCCGCGGCGGCCGAGCTCAAACCCGACTACGCCGTGATTGGCGAGCCGACCGGACTGGTGCCGGTGGTGGCCCACAAAGGGCACATGTCGGAGGCGATCCGCATTACCGGCAAGAGCGGTCACAGCTCGGATCCCGCCAACGGCGTCAACGCCATGGAGATCATGCACAAGGCGATGGGGCAGGTGCTGCGCTTGCAGCAGGATCTGAAAGATCGCTACGCCGACCACCGCTTTGCCGTGCCGCAGCCGACCCTGAACCTGGGTTACATTCAGGGGGGCGACAGCCCGAACCGCATCTGCGGCTGTTGCGAGCTACATATCGACCTGCGACCCACTCCGCAGGTGGGGCCGGATGAGCTGATGGGGATGCTCAAAGAGGCGCTCTCTCCCATCGAGATCCACCAGCCGGGCTGCCTGCATCTGCAGCATCTGCATGAGCCCATTCCCGCCTACGCCTGCGCCGACGACTCTGTGCTGGTGCGCGAAGCTGAGAAGGCGAGCGGTCGCGCCGCCGAGTCGGTCAACTACTGCACCGAGGCGCCGTTTATCCAGCAGCTTGGCTGCCAGACCATAGTGATGGGCCCCGGTCATATCACCCAGGCGCACCAGCCGGATGAGTATCTGGACCTGTCTTTCGTCAAGCCAACCACCTCAGTGTTGCAGCACCTGATCAGACGTTTTTGCCTGTAGCGGCAGCGGTGAAAGGGGCGTAAAAACTGTAAGTAAGTTACATAACAAGCCGGTTGTGGAGTGGTGATGGAAATACATGTTCTGAATCGGCCTGTTATTTGACCTTGCGCAGACAATCTGGGTAGATTGTCACCCTAAGATGACGGAGCATATGTTGTAATCGCACAACAATAAGTGAGGTCGTCTAGCACCCCGGATGGGTGTCAGGCACCAACAAGATAAGGATGTGGAATGAACGAAAAGTACGCCGCACTACGCGCCAACGTAGGTATGCTGGGTCAGCTGCTGGGTAAATCCATCAAGGATCATCAGGGTCAGGCCTTTCTCGACAAGATCGAAACCATTCGCCAATTGGCCAAGTCCTCCCGCAAGGGCAATGAATCAGACCGGGAACGTCTGCTCGATACCCTGCGCACCCTGAGCGATGATGAACTGCTGCCGGTGGCCCGCGCCTTCAGCCAGTTCCTCAATCTGGCCAACGTGGCGGAACAGTTCCACACCATCTCCCGTCGCTGCGAAGAGCAGGTCTGCACCCCGGATCCGCTGGAGCAGATGTTCGACAAGCTGAAAGCCTCCAACCTGTCGCAAGAGGCCATCATTCAGGCCGTGCGCGAGCTGGATATCGATCTGGTGCTGACCGCTCACCCCACCGAGGTGACCCGTCGCACCCTGATCCACAAGCACGTACAGCTCAACGACTGCCTCGAGGCGCTGGAGCTTTCCGACCTGCTGCCCCGCGAGCGGGACAAGATCCTCAATCGCATCGAACAGCTCATCAATCAGGCGTGGCACACCAACGAGATCCGCGAACAGCGCCCGACGCCGGTCGACGAGGCCAAGTGGGGTTTTGCGGTGGTGGAGAACAGCCTGTGGCCCGCCATTCCCGAATTCATGCGCAATCTGGACGAGCGTCTGCAACACCATCTGGGTGTGCGGCTGCCGCTGGATGCCGCGCCGGTCAAGTTCACCTCCTGGATGGGCGGTGACCGCGACGGCAACCCCTTCGTTACCGCCAAGGTGACTGCCGAAGTGCTGGAGCTGGGCCGCTGGATGGCGGTGAGCCTGTTCTACAAAGACATCAAGGAGCTCACCTCCGAGCTCTCCATGTCCGACTGTACCGACGCCGTGCGTGCTCGCGTTGGCGATCACCCCGAGCCCTACCGCGCGCTGGTGCGCGAGCTGCGTGAAGCGCTGCGCGAAACCAAGGAGCACCTCACCGCCAAGGTGCAAGGCCAGGCTAGCGAGAGCCAGGATCTGGTCAAGACTACCGCCCAGCTGCGCGAGCCGCTGGAGCTCTGCTACCACTCATTGCACGCCTGCGGCATGGGCAACATCGCCGATGGCATGCTGCTGGACGTGCTGCGCAAGGTCGCCTGTTTCGGCATCCATCTGGTCAAGCTGGATATCCGTCAGGATGGCGAACGTCACGGTCTGGTCTTCTCCGAGCTGACCCGTTATCTGGGTCTGGGTGACTACGCCGAGTGGAGCGAGGATGACAAGCAGGCCTTCCTGCTCAACGAACTGAACTCCCGCCGCCCGCTGATCCCCCACGACTGGGAGCCGAGCGCCGAGGTGCGCGAGACGCTGGATACCTGTCAGGTCATCGCCGAGCACGACCCCGATGCGTTTGGCATCTACATCATCTCCATGGCCGGTGCGCCGTCCGATGTGCTGTCGGTGCAACTGCTGCTCAAAGAGGCGGGCTGCAAGTTCCGCATGCCGGTCGCCCCGCTGTTTGAAACCCAGGATGACCTGATGGCAGGCACCGCCGTGATGGAGCGCCTGCTCTCGGTGGACTGGTATCGCGGCTACATTCAGGGCCGTCAGTACGTGATGATCGGTTACTCCGACTCTGCCAAGGATGCGGGCATGATGGCCGCTGGCTGGGCCCAGTACGCCGCCATGGAATCCCTGGTGGGGCTGGCCGAAGCCAACAACATCCGCCTCACCCTGTTCCATGGCCGTGGCGGTACCGTTGGCCGTGGCGGTGCGCCTGCCCATCAGGCCATCCTCTCCCAGCCGCCGGGATCCCTGCGCGGCGGTCTGCGTACCACCGAACAGGGGGAGATGATCCGCTTCAAGTTCGGTCTGCCGAAAGTGGCGATCAAGAGTCTGGAGCTCTACACCAGCGCCGTGCTGGAAGGGAACCTGCTGCCACCGCCCAAGCCGAAAGAGTGCTGGCGCGAGGTGATGGAACAGCTGGCCGCCGACTCCTGCGATCACTACCGAAGCATTGTGCGCGGTCATCCGGACTTCGTCCCTTACTTCCGTGCCGCTACCCCGGAGATGGAGCTCGGCAAGCTGCCGCTCGGCTCCCGTCCTTCCAAGCGCAAGCCCAACGGCGGCGTCGAGAGCCTGCGCGCCATTCCGTGGATCTTCGCCTGGACCCAGAACCGGCTGATGCTGCCGGCCTGGCTCGGTGCCCACAAGGCGCTGCAGCAGGCGATCGACGGCGGCAAGCTGGCGGTGCTGGAAGAGATGAGCGCCCAGTGGCCCTTCTTCCGCACTCGCCTCGAGATGCTGGAGATGGTGTTCCTCAAAGCGGACGTCTGGCTCGCCGAGTACTACGACACCCGTCTGGTGCCGCAGGAGCTGTGGGGCCTTGGCAAACAGCTGCGTCAGGAGCTCGCCGAATCCATCGAGGTGGTGCTGAAACTGAGCCCGCGCGGGGATCTGCTGGAGGATCAGCCGTGGATCAAGGAGTCCATCAAGCTGCGCAACCCCTACACAGACCCGCTCAACGTGCTGCAGGCCGAGCTGCTCAACCGCTCCCGCAACCACCCGGAGACCCTGCACCCCGAGCTGGACAAGGCGCTGATGGTCACCATCGCCGGCATTGCCGCAGGTATGCGCAATACGGGTTGATAGCCAGCCCAAGCAAGAGGCTTTAGTTATATCTATCAAGCCAAAGGGCGCCGACAAGGTGCCCTTTGTTTTTTGTTGCCCAGCAGAATTCGGCTCGATGGGAACCCCACCCATGTTTTGGACTGTATTTTGTAGGGTGCAGCAAGCGCAGCGCATTGTACGGCTCGGAAATGATTTTAGCCCTGACTCGTCCTGTGTTTAATTCGGCAAGCGGCACAATTCATCTTGTTCATTGCTCTCTACTCATTACCGGTGATGGGTACAGATTTCCCCTCCGGCTTGCATCACTCGCCACGCAGGCGCAGACTGTTTGGCCTTGTTTTTATGCGATTCGATTCAAGGCAACCATCATGACTCCTGCCATCAACCTGCTGAAGAAGCTCAAAATCCCCCACAAGCTCTACCCCTATGAGTGCGAAGCCCACGATGATTTCGGCAAGCATGCCGCGACCCAGCTCGGGTTGCCGGAGGCGCAGGTGTTCAAGACTCTGGTTGCCCATCACGACAAGCAGGCGGTGGTGGCCATCGTTCCCTCATCCGGCATGTGCAGTCTGAAGCAGCTGGCCAAGGCGACTGGCCTCAAGAAGGTGGAGATGATGAAACCGGCGGAAGCGGAGAAGCTGACCGGTTACAAGGTGGGTGGCATCAGCCCGCTGGCCCAGAAGAAGCTGCTGCCCACCGTGCTCGACGAGTCGGCGCTGCAGTTTGACGAGATCCTGGTGAGCGGCGGCAAGCGCGGCCTCTCGGTCGGTGTGGCGCCGCAGGATATGCTGACGCTGATGAAGTGGATCGCCGCTCCCATCGGCGAAGAGTAGTGCCGGGCACGTTGTGAACCTGTTCTCCGGGCCTGTGGTGGCCCGGATAGCCCCACCTGTGAGCGGGCGCGTGCCCTGTGCTCAACGGGGTGCGTGCCAGTCTATAATGGGTGAACCCCGTTGTATGAGTTCAGCCATGATGTACCGACTTCTGTTGCTTTGCCTCTGTTTATCCCTCCCCTCTGCCTTGCTGGCTGCCACCCGTTTTACCCTGCTCAGCCCTGAAAACAGTCAGGATATGCGGATGCGTTATTACCGTGAGGTGATGCAGCTGGCGCTAGAGAAAACTCGCCCCGAATATGGCGACTACGAGTTGCTGGACTCCCTGCCGATGAACAAGGCGCGGATGCGGATCGAGGTGCAGGAGCAGGGCAAAAACGCCCTCTTTATTGTCGACAGCTGGCCTTATCAGGGGGAGGCAGTGGCGGATCAGGTGGCATCGATCCCGTTCCCGATCGATATGGGGATCCTCGGCTATCGGGTCTGTTTCGTCGGCTCGGATCGTGCTGCCGAGCTGGCGCGGGTGAACACCCTGGATCAGTTGCGCCACTTCACTCAAGGGGTGGGCACCGGCTGGCAGGATGCGGTGATCCTGCGCAACGGCGGGCTGACTGTGCATGAGGTGGATAACTACGAGTCGCTGTTTCGTATGGTGGCACGAGGGCGCATCGATCTCTTCTGCCGCGGGGTGAGCGAGCTGCGCAGCGAGCAGCTGACCCACAAGGAGATGACGGATCTGCTGGTGGATGACGCACTGTTGATCTACTACCCGCTGCCCCGGGTTTTCTACACCCATCCCAACAATCGCGAGGCGTTGCAGCGGGTCGAGCGGGGGTTGCAGCTGGCGTGGCAGGATGGCTCGCTACAGGCGCTGTGGCGCAAGAGCTTTGGCCCGGCCATCGCCTTTGCCAAGCTCTCCCAGCGCCGACTGCTGCGACTGGATAACCCCTTCCTCGACGGGATCAGCTTCGATTACCGCCACTACTTCTACAATCCGCAAACCGATCGCTTCGGCGATTACTGAGGTGCCTGCCGCTGGCGGCAGAGGGCCAGCCAGGCCTCGGCGGTGCGCGACAGATAGCGCTCGCTCGGCCAGATCACCCCGAGTCGCCAGCTCAATTCGGGCTCCAGCGGCCGCAGTACCAGACCATCCGGGGTCAGCCGGTTGCAGACCGGCTCCGGCAAGAAGGCGACCCCCATGCCGCTGCGTACCATGGCGGTGAGAAAATCCCACTGGCTGCTGCGCGCCGCCACCTGCGGCACAAAGCCCGCCTCCTGACACGCCTGCTCCAGCCGCTCGCTCAGGGTAAACGCCTGGGTATAGAGCAGGAAGGGCTCCTCCTGCAGGGATTCCAGCCGCAGCGGCGTCTCGCCATGCCAGCGGGGTTGATCAGGCAGCACTACCCGGATCGGGTATTGATCCAGCTCCAGCGCGCTGAGGGCCCCCCCCTCTTTGGTCGGCAGCATGGTGATGGCGAGATCCAGCTCCCCCTCCAGCACCGCCTGTTCGATACGGCGACCGCCATACTCCACCAGGGTCAGCTCCACCTTGGGATAGCGGGTGCGGTAGGCGCGGATCAGATCCGCATAGACGTGACCCACCATGGGGGGAATGCCGAGGGTGAGGCGACCGTGTTGCAGGCTCTGCAGATCCGCCAGTTCGGCCTCCAGCTGCTGCATCTCCGCCAAGATGGTCTGGGCCCGGTTGAACAGCACCTGGCCGCTGTCGGTCAGGGTGAAGCGGCGCCCTTCCCGGTTGAGCAGGGGTTGGCCCAGCTCCTCTTCGATATTGCGGATCATCTTGCTGATGGTGGGCTGGGTGACGAACAGCTTTTCAGAGGCGCGGGTGAAGCTTTTTTCCCGCACCAGTTCGACAAAATAGCGCAGGGCGCGAATATCCATGGACTCTCTCGACTCGTGTTGGCGGGTACGGGATGAAGTATGCCTATGCGGCATGAATTTGATAATTTTAATTCATTTCTGGCAGGTTTTGCTCAACTCTATACTGTGAGCCGGTTCACAGAAAGACGATGATCATGAAAGCCCTCTGCTTGCGCTGGTTACAGACTCCCTTCCAGATTGTGTTGCTGGCAGCCATCTGGCTGCTGGCCGATACCGCGGTGCGTACCCTCCATCTGCCGCTGCCCGCCAACCTCACCGGCATGTTGTTGCTGCTGGCCTGCATCCTGCTCGGAGTGGTCAAGGCCGAGTGGTTCAGTGCCGGTGCGCGCTGGCTGCTGGCCGAGATGCTGCTCTTCTTCGTCCCCGCCGTGGTGGCGGTGGTCAACTATCAGGAGCTGCTGCTGCAAGAGGGGTGGCGCATCATGGTGGTGCTGCTGGTGAGCACCACCCTGGTACTCGGCACCACGGCGCTGGTGGTGGATCGGGTTTACCGCCTCGAACTGAAACTGGCCCGCCGGAGTCGCCGTCATGTCTGATACCCTGCTCGGGCTGATCTGTTTCGCCCTCACCCTGCTCTTCTACTACGCCAGCAAATGGCTCTACGGCAAAAAGCGGATCCTGCCGCTGATGCCGCTGCTGCTGGCGCCGACCCTGCTGGTGGCCGTGGTGCTGCTGTTCCACATCCCCTATCAGGATTACATGGCGGAATCCCACTGGCTGCTCTGGCTGCTGGGCCCCGCCACCGTTGCCTTCGCCGTGCCGGTCTACGAGAACCGCCAGCTCATTCGCCGCCACTGGCTGTCGCTGTCGGTAGGGGTGGTCGCATCGGTCATCATGGCGGTGGGGAGTACCGTGCTGCTGGCCCGCTGGCTGGATCTCTCCGACATGTTGCAGCGCAGTCTGGCGATGCGCTCCATCACTACACCGTTTGCGGTGGAGGCGACCCGCGCCATCGGCGGTCAGAGCGATCTCACCGCGCTGTTTGTGGTGCTGACCGGGGTGATTGGTATGGCGGTGGGGGAGAGCGTGCTCACCGTGCTGGCCATTCGCAGTCGCCTCGGCAAGGGGGCGGGGTTTGGCGCCTCGGCTCACGGCGCCGGCACTGCCAGGGCTTATCAGATGGGTAATGAGGAGGGAGTGGTCTCCAGCATGGTGATGATGATCGCCGGTATGGTGACCGTGCTGCTGGCGCCCCTGCTGGGCCGGATGTTCTGGTAGGCCTGGCTTCCCTTTAGAAGGCTGCTCGCCCCGGCGCTACACTCTAGTGAGCGTGTATTCCCGGGATGAGCAGTATGACCTTTCATCGCCTCGCTTCCTGCTTGCTGCTGTGCAGTCTTTCCCTCCTTGCCACTCCCCTAAGGGCGAGCGACGTCATCACTCATATCAGCCCCGAGAGCGATCGGGACTTGCGTACCCTCTATTTTCGCGATCTGTTGCAGCTGGCGCTGGAGAAGACCCGCGACAGCTTCGGTGACTACGAGCTGCGGACCGCACCGCCTATGAACCGTATCCGGATGAGACAGATTGTGCAGACTCAGCAATACCCCAATCTGTTTGTGGCCGACAGTCTGCGTCCGGCCGCAGAGAGCGGAGCGCTGGATTACGTCCGCTTTCCGGTGGAGCTGGGCATCCTCGGTTATCGCATCTGCTTTGTCAGTCCGCAGCAGGCCGACGCAGTGGCAAGGGTCAATACCCTGACCGAGCTGCAGCAATTTCTGCACGGGCAGGGGCGTGGCTGGCAGGATGCGGAGATCCTGCGTCATGGGGGATTCAAGGTGCAGGAGGTCGACGGTTACGAGCGGCTGTTCAAGCTGGTGGCCCGTGGCCGCATCGATCTCTTCTGCCGCGGTGCCAACGAGCTCTTTATCGAGCAGGAGCAGCACAGTGATCTGCCCGGCCTCACCGTGGATCGGCGAGTGGCGCTGCACTATCCCTTCCTCCATCTCTTCTACACCCACAAGGATAATCAGGCCGCCATCCGCCGCCTCTCGGTCGGCCTCAAGCTGGCGTGGCGGGATGGCTCGCTGCAACAGCTCTGGCTGTGCCACTTCAAACCTTCCCTCGAGCAGGCGCAGCTCCCCAGACGCCTGTTGTTCGAGTTGGCCAATCCGCGCCTTGATAAGGTGGACTTTGATTATAGGGCCTACCACTACAACCCCGTTGACGGGACGTTCGGGCCCGGGCTGCCTTGAACCTGATGGTGTTGTTAGCGGATAAAGGGCCGTCTCTGCTGATGTGCTAAACCATGCCAAAAAGGCATGTTTTTTATTATTTAAATTCATTTTTTGATGGTTGTTGCGCTGCATATACTGGGGGTCGCTTCACGGTTCAGGTTTGCTCCTGTCCGCTTCTGGCTTGCGCGAGTGAGCCTGAATCGTCCTGCTGCGGCGTCTTGATGTTCTGCATGAAGGCGTCCATCACTGGGCCGGGATCGATCCCGGCAGGTATTACAGCTGACGGAGCCTTGTTATGTTTAATCCCCACTCTTGCGCCCTGATTGTCGAAGGGGGCGCGATGCGCGGCATCTTTGCCAGCGGCGTGCTCGATGCGTTTGTCGAAAGTCACCACTACCCGTTCGATTTCGTCATGGGCGTCTCGGCCGGTGCCACCAATCTGGTCTCTTATCTGAGCGAGCAGCCGCGCCGCAGCCACCACATCATCACCGAGCTGGCTTGCAGCTCCCGGTTTCTCGATCCCCTGCGCTTTGTCAAAGGGGGCGATCTGGTGGACATCGGCTGGCTGTGGCAAGCCAGTCGCCATCGCTTCCCGCTCGATCTCGAGACTTTCTGCGCCCGCGACATTCCCTTCTATGCGGTGGCGACCGATGTGGCGAGCGGCAAGGCCATCTATCTGCCGGTGCGGCCCGACAACATGGATGAGGTGCTGACCGCCACCTGCGCCCTGCCGGTGGTGCAGCATGATACCCCCTGTGTCGATGGTCGCCCCATGGCCGATGGCGGCATCAGCGACTCCATTCCGGTGATCGAGGCCTATCGGCGCGGTGCACGGCGGATGACAGTGGTGCTGTCGGAACCCCGGGGCTATCGCAAGAAGCCGGCCCGTTTCTGCTGGATGGTCAAAGCCTTGCTGAAAACCCAGCCTGCACTGGCGCAAGCTATGCTGGAGCGGGATCGCGCCTACAACCGGGCGCTCGATTTCATCGCCAATCCCCCTGCCGATTGCGACATCGAGGTGATCGCGCCACCGACCGATTTCATGGTCTCCCGTTTTACCCAGGATCCGATCAAGCTGGAGTCCGGCTATCTGCAGGGTTACTGGCAGGGGCGCCAGAGCGTGCTGCGGGCAGTCAGGACTGTACGTGCCGCTTAGCGGCAACCTGGTGTCTTTAAACGTTGCCACCCTCTGAGGCAGGTCACTGAATCGGGGGCGCTGGCGTGGTTAAATGGTCGGCTCACATCTTGCCGGATATTGTTGTGACCATGCCATCTGACCTTCAGCCGCTGCTCGCTTGGCCTGACTATCTGCAGGCCTCCTGGCTGCGCTGCGCCCACCAGACCAGTGCCACCCTCTGGCATCCACCCCACAGCGCCAAGGGGCAGACCTTGCAGAGCCTGCGCCAGCGCAAACGGGATCTGCTCACCACCGGCGAGATGGCCCTCGAAGATCTCTACGAATTTATGGAGGGGCGCCCCTGCGCCCTGCTGCTCACCGACGAGAGCGGCTGCCTGCTGGCCCGGACCGGCCACCCCGCCACCCTGCGCGAGCTGGCGGCGCTGGGGTTTGGCCCCGGCGCCTTTTTCAGCGAGGGGCGTATCGGCACCAATGCCATCAATCTGGCCGCGCTGGAGGGCGTGCCGCTCTGCGTCAGCGGTGCTCAACACTTCAATCAGACCCTCCACCCGTGGCACAGCTGTGCCAGCCCGGTCTACAACAGCAATGGCCGTCAGGTCGCCATCATCGCGTTGATCTGCAAGGTGGAGGAGGCGAGCGCCGGCGATCTGGCGCTCACCGTCAGCGCCGGGCGCGAGCTGGCCCATCTGCTGCAGATGGAGACCCTGATGCAGGAGTCCCAGCACCACCTGAGCGAACTTTATGCCCTGCTCGATGGCATGGATGACGGTGTGCTGGCCTGGGACCCTCAGGGGCGCTTGCGCTACCTCAATGCGCTGGCGGCCCACCGGCTGCGGCTCGATCCGGCGCTCTGTCTCGGCCAACCGCTGGAGCAGCACCTGCTGTTGCCCCAGCGGTTGCAGTTGGCCATCAGGGGGCAGACGCCACTGAGCCATGTGGAGGTAACGCTGGAGCGGCTCGGCGCGCAGGAGGGGGAGTTTATCAATGCGCTGGTGAGCCTCAAGCCGCTGCCAGGGCCGGAGGGGGTCAGCTTTATCGCCCTGCTGCACCCGGTCGATCGGCTGCGGGCCATTCATCAGCTGCGCCAGACGGTGCCCGAGCTGTCGGCGCTGGTGGCGGAGTCGAGCGCCATGCGCAAGTTGCTGCGCTACGCCCGGCAGGCGGCCCAGAGTCAGGGGCCGATCCTGCTGCGCGGCGAGGAGGAGGTGGGCAAGGCCCAGCTGGCGGAGGCGATCCACTTTGGCAGCGAGCGGGCCGCCGGGCCGCTTATTACCCTCAACTGCAAGGCGCTGCCGAGCGAGCGGATGGCGCTGGAGCTGATGGGCTCCGACGAGGCGGGGCAGGAGCGGGCGGGCAAGTTCGAGCTGGCCCACGGCGGCACCCTGGTGCTGGAGCAGGTGGAGTGCCTCTCTGCCCCCATGCAGGCGGCGCTGCTGCAACTGCTCAAGACCGGCCGCATCCAGCGCTTCGATTCGGCCCGCATTCTGCCGCTCAAGGTGCGGATCATCGCCACCAGCAGCGCCCCGCTGGAGCAGCTGGTGCAGGAGGGGCTGTTTGGCCGCCAGCTGCTCTATGCCTTGCAGGCGTGCGAGCTGTGGCTGCCGGGGCTGCGGGAGCGCGCGGCCGATCTGCCGGGCCTTATCAGCCAGCAGTTGGCGGCGCAGGGGCGCGAGCCGGTACGCCAGTTCAGTCCGGCGGCCCTCGATTGTCTGCTGGCCTATCCCTGGCCCGGCAATCTGGGGGAGCTGCGCAGTGCGGTGGAGCATGCGCTGCTCCACGCCGGTCAGGGGCTGATCCCGCCCGAGGCGCTGCCTGCCGCCATTCGGCACGGTTATCAGCGGGTGGCGGACGAGGTGGTGGGACAACCGCTGCTCACGCTGGCGGAGCTGGAGCGGCAAGCCATCTTGCGCTGCGCTCACGCCTGCAAGGGGCAGGTGAGCCAGATGGCCCAGCATCTTGGTATCAGCCGCACCACCCTGTGGCGACGGCTCAAGCTGCTCGAGATCGATCCCGCTGACTATCACGGTTGACGGTGAGCCGTCGCCAACTGGCCCGTAGAAAACGAAACGGCCCCGCAGATGCGGGGCCGTGTTAAATGGCTAGGTCAGTCGTGGTGTGGTTACAGCCCCAGCTGGTGGGCGGTGACGATGGCCGCCAGCACATCCTCGGCGGTGACCTTGAACGGCATATTGTGGATGGTCTCGCCCTCGGCAGTGGAGGCTTTGGCTACCTCCATCAGGCGCGTCATATCCAGCTCCTTGACCCCCATCATATGCAGGTTGGTCGGCAGGCCCACCGAGCGGCAGAAACCCAGAACGGTTTCGATCTCCGCCATCGGCGCGTTCTCCAGCACCAGCTGCACCAACGTACCGAACGCCACTTTTTCACCGTGATAGAGGTGGTGACACTCGGCCAGCTGGGTCAGACCGTTGTGGATGGCGTGAGCGGCGGCCAGTCCGCTGCTCTCGAAGCCGATTCCGCTCAGGTAGGTGTTGGCCTCGATGATATTCTCCACCGCCTTGGTGCATAGCCCCTGCTCTACCGCCAGCTTGGCCTTGTAACCATCGGCCAGCAGAGTCTTGTAGCAGAGCTCGGCAATGGCCTGCGCCGCCAGGGTGGAGGCGCCACCGGCCATGGTCTGGCAACCTGACACCTTGTTGGCCCGCGCCTCGAAGTAGGTGGAGAGCGCATCACCCATGCCGGAGACCAACAGCCGTACCGGGGCGCGGGAGACCACGCCGGTATCCATGATGACCATGTTGGGGTTGGTCGGGATCATCAGGTATTCGCTGAACTGCCCCTCCGGGGTGTAGATGACCGCCAGCGCGCTGGTGGGGGCATCGGTGGAGGCGATGGTGGGTACTATGACCACCGGCACCTTCTGGTAGAAGGCGACCGACTTGGCGGTATCCAGCGTTTTGCCGCCGCCGATGCCGATGATGACGTCAAACGGGGTCTGCTGGCAGCGGGCCAGCAGGCGGTCGATCTCGGGGCGGGAGCACTCGCCGTTGAAGCAGTCGAACTCCGGCTTGATACCGGCGCCGTGGAAGCTGGTGGCTACGGTATCGCCCACCAGCTTGGTGACGAAGGCGTCGGCCAGAATAAGCGGCTTGCTGCCGAGCGCCTTGACGTAGTTGCCGATATTGGCGAGGGCCCCGTTGCCTTGCACGTATTTGCTGGGGCTGATGATAATGCGGTCCATATTTTATCCCTCTCTCTTTATGAATTAAGAATCGGGGCGAAGGGGCGGCTGTGCCGGGGACTCCTTCGTCTTGAATGAAGCTGCACAGGCTCAGCGAGCGAGTGCAGCCCTTGAAACAGTGGCGTGCGGCGTCAGTCGCCGAAACGCTCGTCGGCCAGCTGCTGGAAGCAGGTCAATGCTGCGGTGGCATCCTCGCCGCGCGCCAGCAGGGTGAGCGCATCGCCCTGACGCACGTTGAGCATGGCGAGCCGGGTCAGGCTGCGGGGATTGGCCTCTTTATCCCCCTTTTGCAGCTTGAGTTCGGCGGCAAAGGGCTTGAGGGCGGCCACCAGTCGGGCGGCGGGGCGCACATGCAGGCCGTGGGGGTTATCCACCACCACCTCGCAGCGCAGCCAGCCGTCGTCGACAACGGGGGCTGTCTCGGTGGCGGCCTGCGCCGCGCTGGCAGGCAGCATCGCCTGTTTCGGGCCCAGCGCGCCGATCGCCTCGGCGGCCACCTCATCCAGCGTCAGGCCGGAACCGGCCGCCACCATGGCGGCCAGGGTACCCTCGACCAGCGGGGCGGGGCAGAGTCGCACCCTCGCGCTCAGCTCCGGGGGCAGCAGTTCGAGGGCGGTCTCGGCGCTGAGCAGGGCGCTGCCCAAGTCCATCAGCACCAGCACGCCGCTGCCGTCGTCCGCTTCTTCAATCGCACTCATCACCGCGATGGCATCGGTACCGATGGGGTGGTCGGGGTCATCGACCCCGGCCGCCAGCAGCAATCGGGCCGGGCTGCCGAGCTGGTCGGCCAGCGCTTTCAAACCGGCCGCCAGCATGGCGCTGTGAGAGACAACTACGATTCCGATCATGTCACAACCTCGCTCTGTCACGCAGGGCGGTCAGCAGCAGCAGGGTCGAGGTGGCCCCAGCATCCTGATGGCCGATGCTGCGCTCGCCAAGATAGCTGGCGCGCCCCTTGCGGGCCTGCATCTGGATGGTCGCCTCGGTACCGGCCGCGGCGGCTGCCACCGCTTTATCCAGTGCTTCGTTGAGCGGCAGCTCTTGCTGCTGCGCCTGTTGCAGGGCGGCCAGTGCCGGCCACCAGGCGTCGCACATGGTCTTGTCGCCCGGCTCGGCACGGCCGCGGGAGACGATCCCCTCGACCCCGTCGCTCAGCATTTTGCACAGCTGACTGAGGCTCAGGCTCTGGCAGGCGTCACTGCTGGCTGCGGCCCGGATAAAGAAGGTGCCGTAGAGCGGGCCGCTGGCGCCGCCGACCGAGGAGAGCAGGGTCATGCCGGTGGTTTTCAGTACCTGACCGATATCCTTGTCCGCCACCGCCGGCAGCTTCTCGGCTACCTTGGCGAAGCCGCGTTGCATGTTGAGGCCGTGGTCGCCGTCGCCGATGTCGGTATCCAGAGCGGTGAGGTAGTCACGCTGCTCGGTAAAGATGTGTTCGCAGTCGAGCAGCCAGTTGACGATTTGGTGTTTGCTTAGCATGGCTATCGGCACTCCTTAGCAGCCGCGACGCAGGGCGGGGGTGTGAACGGGGGCATCCCACAGGGTCATCAGTTCGTCATCCACCTTGAGCAGGGTGATGGAGATGCCGGTCATGTCGAGGGAGGTGCAGTAGGGGCCAATGAGGTTGCGCACCAGATGGATGCCCGCCTCCTCGCACAGGGTGGCGAGGCGACCATAGACGCCATAGAGCTCGGAGATGGGTGTGCCGCCGAGGCTGTTGACCAGCGCGATGACCCGATCGCCTTTGTTGAGCGGTTCGATAAAGGTGTGCTCCTCCTGCCAGCTGCCGCTGGTGCGATCCCAGTGGCGCAGGGTGCGCCCATAGGGGGTATTGTCCGCCAGCTCGCTGAACATGTCGTCCACCAGGGTATTGAGGTCGGTGAAGGGGCGGCGCTCGATGCCCGGCTCGCCGTGGATACCGACGCCGAACTCCATCTCGTTGTCCGCCAGGGTGAAGGAGGGCTTGCCAGCGGCCGGCACGGTGCAGGCATGCATGGCCACGCCTATGGTGCGGCTCTGGTTGTTGATGCGACGGGCCAGCGCCTCGCAACGCGCCAGATCGTAGCCCGCCTCGGCGGCGGCACCGACCAGCTTCTCGCACAGCACGGTCGTGGCGACGCCACGGCGACCGGCGGTGTAGAGGCTGTCTTTGACTGCCACGTCGTCATCGATGAGGGCAAAGCCCACCTTGACCCCGTCGCCGTGCAGCAGCTCGACCGCGGTCTCGAAGTTGAGTACGTCGCCGGTGTAGTTCTTCACCAGAAACAGCACGCCCGCGCCGCCATCAACGGCCTGACCGCACTCGTACATCTGATCCGGGGTCGGGGAGGTAAAAATCTCGCCGGGGCAGGCGCCATCCAGCATCCCTTTGCCCACCAGACCGCCGTGCATCGGCTCGTGGCCGCTGCCACCGCCGGAGACCAGCGCCACCTTGCCCATCACGGGGGAGTCGGCGCGGGTGATGTAGTGGGGTTCGATACGTACCTTGAGCTCGGGGTGGGCGGCTGCCATCCCCATCAGTTGTTCACGGACCACGGCATCGACGGCATTGATCAGTTTCTTCATGGCTCACTCCTTGGCTTGCCACCGCACGGGTGGGCAAATGGTTGATGGAGCCAGTCTAACGACAGAAAAAGGGATAAAAATGACGGGCGATTTGGTTCGGATTTGAAACAGCAGAAGGGGGATGAGTGTTTCAATCTGAAACAACGCAGGGCTAGCGAGCGGGAAACTGTTAGCTGACTCACAGCCATGAAAAAGGGCCCCGCAGGGCCCTTGGCTATAACCGGAATATGCGGACGGGTTAGATGGCCCAGCCACCGGCGTAGAAGACAACCAGCGCCACGGCGATGATAACGGTGCCGACGTTCAGCTTCTTCCACTCGGCAGCGAAGATGCGGCCAACGACCAGCGCCACGAAGCCCAGCATGATGCCGGTCACGATGTTGCAGGTGAGCACGATGAATACGGCGCACAGCATGCCGGAGAGCGCATCGACCGAGTCGCTGAAGTCCAGCTTGGTGACGTTGCCCAGCATCAGCAGACCGACATACATCAGCGCCGGTGCGGTGGCGTAGGCTGGTACTAGATAGCTCAGCGGGGAGAGGAAGATCATCAGCAGGAACAGCACGCCGACCAGCGCGGCGGTCAGACCGGTCTTGCCACCGGCCGCGGTGCCTGCGGCAGATTCGATGTAGACGGCAGCCGGAGCACCACCGACGGCGCCCGCCACCATGCTGCTGACGGAGTCGGCAGTCAGGGCCTTGCCGCCGCTGATGATGTGGCCACGTTCGTTGATAAGGCCTGCCTGACCGGCCACGGCACGGATGGTACCGGTGGCGTCAAACACGGCTGTCATCACCAGCGCCAGTACGGTCGGAATGACTACCGGATTGAGGGCGCCCAGCAGATCCATGCTGCCTACCAGCGAGCCTTTCTCGCCAGTCAGGCTCGGCATGGCGAAGAAGCCCTGCCAGGTCACTTTCGGGTCGAAGATAAGGCCGAGGATGGAGATGGCGATGATCACCATCAGGATGCCGCCCGGCACCTTGCGACGCTCCAGACCGAAGATGGCAGCCAGACCCAGCACCGTCATGATGACCGGGAAGGCGGTCACTTCACCGAGCTGTACCGGCAGACCGGCCCCTTCGTTCTTGATCACCATGCCAACACCGTTGGTGGCGATCAGCAGCAGGAACAGACCGATACCGATGCCGGTACCGTGGGCGATGCCGGAGGGGAGGTTGTCCAGGATCCACTGGCGCACGCCGGTGACGCTGATCAGGGTGAACAGCACACCCATCAGGAAGATCGCGCCCAGGGCGACCGGAATGCTCAGCCCCTGACCCAGCACCAAGCTGAATGCGGTAAATGCGGTGAGAGAGATGGCGCAACCGATAGCCATCGGCAGCTTGGCCCACAGGCCCATCAGCAGGGAGCCGAAGGCGGCGATCAAACAGGTGGCCACAAACACCGGGCCCTGCTCAAAGCCGGCTGCGCCCAGCATGTTCGGCACCACTATGATGCTGTAGACCATCGCCAGGAAGGTGGTCAGCCCCGCGACCAGCTCCTGACGCACGCTGCTGCCGCGCGCAGAAATGGAAAAATAAGAGTCCAGAAAGCCGCCTGTCCCTGTTTGGGCGGCCATATCTTGCTTTGCCATAACTAATCCTGAAAGTGTGAAGGAAATCGTTTGCGTTGGTGGCGCGCAAAATAGCAAGAATTCGCGGCAAATACAGCGGATAACCTGACTTTTTCGTCACTATTTTACATTTTGAGTCCATTCGGAGCTCATTCTAAGACTCAAGCGGTGAGAGCATGTAAGGGAGGGATCAAGCTGTCGGGGGAGGGGAGAGCAGTGAGGAAAAAAGCGGGGAACAACAAAAAACCCGCCGAAGCGGGTTTTTTTTAATTCTTGCAGAGCTGTCAGCAGTTGGCATGAGCCATCAGCAGCATGCTCCGGCTTGAATTACAGACCAACTACGTTGGCAGCAGCCGGGCCTTTCTGGCCTTGCTCGATGGTGAACTCAACGCGCTGACCTTCGTCCAGGGTTTTGAAGCTGGTGGACTGGATAGCGGAGAAGTGTACGAACACGTCTTTGCTGCCGTCAGCCGGGGAGATGAAACCAAAACCTTTCTCAGCGTTGAAGAACTTAACGGTACCAGTCATTTTGTTAGACATAATAATTTCCTTAAATAGTGTTGAATGCCACCTAAATGGCAATTTTTGATTTTTCGTCAGCAATACGTATGGGGAGCACTAAAGAAGGAGAATTATTTGATAAGAATTATCCGAGGATAACGCTTATGCTAATCACTGCTTTACTAAAATGACTGCCTAACATAATCAGGTCTGAACTGCCGAACCATCGAGAAAGATTAAAACACGCTCTCATTTTTAAAGCAAACTTTATCTCGATATTAATGTTTTGTAACAGCCAAAAATATCATTTTTTATAGTAAACATGATGCATTTCAACGGCATAGAAAAATCAGTGAGGACTCATATCACCCTGTGGCAAGTCAGATTCGGCTTTTTTGTCCTGACTATGTAGCCAGTTCTGGCAAAAAATATGAGAAAAAATGAAAAGCTGGCGATAGATGGGGATTGTCAGTTGGCGTTTTCTCTAACGCGCAATGTAAATCACTTCTTTGCTGCTGCGATTAGCTTCTGAGCTGCAAATCAATGGCGGCGCCAAATTTGGCTCATCGAGCATTGCCCAGACATGCAAACGCCCGCTGGCACCAAGTGCCAGCGGGCGTTTTGCAAGAAGGGATCAGCGTTTGCTGCGAAACTTGTTGCTGACCGAATCAATCCAGCTGAAGGTTTCCGGCAGCACCTGGTTCTTGGCGCGCTCTTTGGCTTTCTCGCGAGCCAGCTTGGAGGCTGCCTTGGCCGCTTCGGCGCGGTCGGCCACAATTTTCAGGCGACCCTCTTCACGGATCTTGTTCCGCTCTCCGTTGGTCAGCTGGTGGTCTGCATTGGCTTGTGCCTTTTGCAATAACAAGGCTATCTCGGCTTTTTCGGCCTCGGTCAGATCTTTCATTTCCAGCTTTTTCACGGCGCGCTCCTGCGGCAGGGTGGTTAGACACCCTAACACAGTTGTGCCGATCACTTCTTATGCAATCGGCTTTCCGGCAGTAAAAATGCGGGTTTGTGCCAACTTTCCGTTATTTCGCTGCCACTTTCCCGCCTGTTTGCCACATTTCAATTTATGGCGAGCGGTGAGGGCAGCTCTTGCTCCTCCGGCTCGACGTGGATAAGCACAATGGCGTGGGGCAGTTGCTCCATGATGGCGTGTTCGATGCGATCACAGATATCGTGTGCTTCACCGATGCTCATCTCCGGGGGCAGTGTGAGATGGAAGTCAATATGGCGGCGACGACCGGCACGACGGCTGCGCAGATCGTGAAAACCGCTGGCGGCAGGGCAGCATTCGGTGATGATGCGGCTGGTCATCGCCAGCTCTTCCGGGCTCATACTCTGGTCGATCAGCGGCTGGAAGGCCTCGTTGAGCATGCTGATCGCCTCTCTGACAATAAAGATGGCGACCGCAATGGCGACCAGCGGGTCGAGGATGGCGAGGGAGTAGCCGAACAGACCGGCCAGCCAGATCCCGCCAAGACCGACGGCGACCCCGGCTGAAGTGAGCACATCCGCCTTGAGATGAAGCGCATCGGCAGCCAGCGCGACCGACTCCTCCTCTCGGGCCACCTTGTAGAGGTAGGCAGAGACGCCGCTGTTGACCAGCGCCGAGATCACCATCACCAGTACGCCCCAGCCAATGCTCTCGATGGAGCTGGGGGTGATCAGCTTGTCGACGGCTTCGAAGATGATCCAGCCCGCGGCCAGCAAGATAAGCAGTGCTTCGATGACGCCGGAGACATTTTCAATCTTGTCGTGACCATAGGGGTGGTGTTCATCGGGCGGGAGATCGGACTTTTTCACCGCGAACAGGGCGATCAGGGCCGCCACCAGATCCATGGCGGAGTGGATCGCCTCCGAGATGATACTGACCGAGCCGCTGGCGAACCCGGCCACCATTTTCATGATGATCAGACTTATATTGGAGCAGACCGACACCATGGCGGCTCTGGTTTTTCTGTTCATGTACAGCTTCCTGAATAAAAACGGATATTTCGGTGCGGCGCGCATTATATCCGGCTGACCGGAAATAACCTATTCGGTGTTGTAACCTGATGTTTCCGGTGATATTGCGAATGCTTATTAAAATGGTGGCCTCTTGCGCGGCAATAAATAATGAGAGGGATTTATATTTATCCGTGAAAATATCTAGCCTACGATGGCTTAATATAAGCGTGACAACATTTAATAATGCGAATTACTCTTTTTTGGTCTTTCCTGTCGAGGTCGTTTGGCCTCCCCGCTCAAGGGGCTGCGCGCGACATTTTTTGGACGAGAATGAGGCTGGATCCGGATGCCGCTGGAGGGTATGCTGGGTCTGGTGATGGTCTTGCACCATCCCACCAAGCGTACTGAAGTTGATGATTCGGATGGCATGCTGGCTCCCATGAGGAACCAACTGTCTGGGTAACATTTTTGGAGTTTGATGATGAGTAACAAAGAACATCACAACGGCAAAGATGCCAAGAAAAAACCGCAGATGTCACTGAAAGAGAAACGCGAAGCCAAACGTCAGAAAGCAGAACTGAAAAACGGCAGCGCAATGAAGTAACGCTCCCCTACTGCTGTTCCTTCGGAGCCAGTACAAAGCCAGCCCTTACCGGCTGGCTTTTATGTTTGTGGCTCACGGTGTGGCGCCGTAAGCTGCGAAAATCTGGTGATAACGACCATCCTGACGCATCGCCTCAAGGCGCTTATCAAACAGATTGCGGGCATCGGCCGTTCGGAAGGCAAAGTGATAGACGGTGGGCGGGAAGAGGTCTGCTTGCCTGACCTGATTGCGCTCGTAGTGCTCGCCTGCCTGGGCGGTGGCAATCAGCTGGTCGAGGTAGTAGTAGAACACCCGCTCCTCCAGTACGACGGCATCCACCCTGCCGCGCATCAGTTGGTGCACTTGTACCTGCTGCTTGGCTACCTCCTCATAGTGGGGATTCTGGTTGGCCATGGTGGCGAACGAGCCCCCCAAAATGGTTCTTGCCCGTTGAAAGGCGGTGACCCGTTTTGAATGCAGATCGTCCAAGGTACTGATGTGGGTGCTGCGCAGGGTGAAGATCCGGTTATGGAAGGTGATAACGGGCTGGGACAGAAAATGGGGATCAACCATACCGGGTCTGACGTTGATGATGGCATCCAGCTTTCCTGACTCGAACAGGCGGAAGGTGCGCTCCAGCGGCAGAAATTCAAAGCTGGGCTCATAGCCGCTGCCAGTGAACGCCTCTTTCAGCAGATCCAGCTCAATGCCGCGATTCTCGCCTTCGATGACATAAGGGGGGATGGCAAAGCTAACCCCGACCTTGAGTTGCTTTGCCTGCAACTGGCCGGAGAACATGCTGGTCAGCATGAGCAATAAAGGGGTGAGCAGTTTCATTGCACTTTTCACAAAGCGCTCCTGTGGAGAATATCCATCACTGTAGGGGAGGCAACCAAAAAGAGTTATATCCCTTTCGGGCTGAGAGGTTCAGCCTGAGTGCATAAAAAAAGACCCTGAGTTATCAGGGCCTTTTCAATATTCTGTTCTTAGAACGGGATATCGTCGTCGAAATCCATCGGCGGCTCGTTATATACCGGCGGCGCAGATTGCGGCTGCTGGGCAGGACGGCCATAACCGCCTTGCGGCTGCATGTTCTGCTGCGGAGCCGGTGCCGGGCGCTGTTGATTCATCGGCTGCTGGGCAGGCATGCTCTGCTGCGGCTGACCCCAGTTACCCTGGGATTGGCCACCCATGTTCTGGCCCATACCCTGACCGCCTTGCGGACGACCACCCAGCATCTGCATCACACCCGTGAAGCTGTCGACCAGCACTTCAGTGGTGTAGCGCTCCTGGCCGCTCTGATCCTGCCATTTGCGGGTTTGCAGTTTGCCTTCCACATAGACCTGGGAGCCCTTCTTCAGGTACTCGCCAGCCACTTCGGCCAGCTTGCCCATGAAGACGACGCGATGCCATTCGGTACGCTCTTTCTGCTCACCGGTCTGCTTGTCGCGCCAGGTTTCAGAGGTGGCCAGAGTAATGTTGGTCACAGCACCGCCACTCGGCATGTAGCGTACTTCCGGGTCTTGCCCGAGGTTACCGATCAGAATGACTTTATTGATGCCTCGACTGGCCATAATCTCTCTTCCACCTTATTTACCGGCCAGGTCGAAACCTGGTCCAACACGACTAGATACCTGATTAGTTGCTGTGTACGGGGCGCAATGTCCCGCAGACGCATGTGACGGTCATAGTAACAGTTGCGAAGCGGATTGGCAGCATCCTTAACCGGCTTGATGTGCCAAAGGCAACGGTTGGCTCCTGCTGTGGTGATGGTCGGGTTGCATCTTTTTTCGGCGCATCCTGCATCACATTTCTGCCATATATTCCTGTTATGCTGGCAGATTGGCGAATTGGGAACAGTTTTTAAATCGACTAAAAACATATGGTTACGATATTTATGAGATCCATTCTCATACTTTTTTAATATTGTGCTCCCATACCTCCTTGGTAGACTCAGTCGGCCAGATTAGGTGGTTTACAGGTTCAAGGAAGAGCACACAATGAAAGCCGCATGCCCGATCGCACTGGTCACTGAAAATAATGTGCAGGCCAGCACATTTGCTGCCTATCTCATCTCTCATTTGAGCCGTCCCGTCCAGCTAATCCACGAGATTAATCAGCTAGATAACCAGTGTGACGGCACGCTGTTTCTCATCGATCTCGACTATATCCGCTCCGGCCAGTCACTGGGCTGGAACCGGGCGATCTCCGAACGCTTTGGCATGGCGGCCACCGTGCTGCTCAATGCTCCCACTGCGACGGATCGCGACCTGCTGCTGATGTGGCCGCAGATCTGCGGTCTGTTTTTCCGTCAGGATCCGCTCGACCGACTGGTTGCCGGGTTGCAGAAAATCCTGTTGGGCGAGTACTGGATGCCGCGCCACCTGCTGTGCGAGCTGGTCGAATACTATCGCCAGGGCAATAGCTACCTGCTGCGTAACGACACCCTGCTGACAGCCAGAGAGCAGGAGATCATCCGTTATCTGATGACGGGCGCCTCCAATGTCGAGATCGCCGACAGCCTGTTTGTCAGCGAGCACACCGTCAAATCCCACCTCTATAACGTTTTTAAAAAGCTGAACGTGAAGAACCGGATCCAGGCGGTGAGCTGGGCCAAAGAGTATCTCGATGCTCCGGACTCCCACTGATGAAAGCGTTCTCTCTGGCATGTTGCCTTGTGCTGCTCTGGGGCTGCACGACCGTTGTGGCGGCCGAGGCCGATGCTCCGCTGGAGTCGGTACAGCCGGAGCAGGAGAGTGATCGGCTGGATGTGGATGGTTTGGTGCTGGACCGCACTTTTACCCGCTTCGGTCAGGGCTTTTATAACGAATTTACCCGGTTGCGCAGTGATGAAGACCCGAATGCCAGAGAAAATCTGACGATTCATGAGCGCCCGACTGCTCGCTGGGGCAGCCTGATCTGGATCACCCATAACCGGAAGGTGATTTTTAAAACCGCGCTCTCTCCCGGCCGCAATCAGCAGGAGCAGAGCGCCAAACTGGCTTGGTCACAGGTCAGGCAGACCCTCGAACAGCAGAAGATCGCGACCCTGTTCATGGATACCTTCGATTTGGAACATGATGAACTATAAGGATATTTCTCATGCGTGCCCGGTTATTGCTAGTTGCAGCACTGATAGCGCCAGCGCTCCATGCGTCGGAGCTTGTCTATCGCCCCGTCAACCCCAGCTTTGGGGGTAACCCTCTCAACAGCAGTCATCTGCTTGGCACCGCCAATGCGCAGAATGATTACAAGGATCCCGCCAGTGGCAGTGGTAGCAGCGGCACCTCGGCGCTGGATCGCCTGACCTCCAACCTGCAATCCCGCCTGATCAGCCAGCTGTTGGCCGATATCGGCAAGGATGGCAGCCAGAGCGGCAGTCTGGTGACCGATGATTTTGCCATCAATGTGGTGGATGAAGATGGCACCCTGGTGGTTTCGATCACCGACCGGGTGACCAACCAGACCACCATGATCGAAGTGAATGGCCTGATTGCTGATTGAGGGCGCGATGAAACGACAACTGTTATTGATAGTGCCCCTGCTTGCGCTGGCTGGCTGTGCGACCCATATTGGCTCGCCCGTTGCCGATGAGAAGGCAACCCTGATGCCGCGATCCGTCTCTTACAAGGAGCTGATCAGTCTGCCCAAGCCAAAAGGGAAAATTGTCGCGGCCGTCTACGATTTTCGCGATCAGACCGGTCAGTACCTGCCCGCACCGGCATCCAACTTCTCCACGGCGGTCACCCAGGGCGGGGTAGCCATGCTGAGCACGGCTTTGTGGGATTCCCAATGGTTTGTGCCTCTGGAGCGGGAGGGGCTGCAGAACCTGCTGACCGAACGCAAGATTGTGCGGGCGGCCCAGAACAAGCCCAACGTTCCCGGCAACAATGCCAATCAACTGCCCTCGCTGGTCGCCGCCAACATCCTGATCGAGGGGGGGATCGTCGCCTATGACAGCAATGTACGAACCGGTGGGGCGGGAGCCAAGTATTTTGGCATTGGCGCCAGCGGGGAGTACCGGGTCGATCAGGTGACGGTCAATCTGCGTGCCGTCGATATCCGTTCAGGCCGGATCCTGAACAGTGTCACCACCTCCAAGACAGTATTGTCGCAACAGGTGCAGGCCGGGGTATTCCGCTTCGTCGAGTACAAGCGCCTGCTGGAGGCCGAGGCCGGTTTCAGCACCAACGAACCGGTACAGATGTGTGTCATGTCGGCTATCGAGTCCGGAGTGATCCGGCTGATAGCCAATGGTGTACGGGACAATCTGTGGCAACTGGCCGACCAGCGGGATATCGACAATCCGATCCTGCAGGAGTACCTGCAAGACAACGCCCCGCTGCTTTGAGTTTTCCCTCTCTCGCAATGCCCTCCCTAGTGGAGGGCATTTTTTTGGCCTCTATCGAATACGACTTAAGACTTTCTGCTCAGCGACAGGGCGGTGTTTTTCATCCTCGAATCAGCGGAGTGCCTGATAGGCAGCCTCTTGTCTGACAGGGATACTGTGGGCGTTTTCCAACAAGGCGATGGCGCGATGAAACATCTGTTGAGTGCTCTCTTTTTTCTGCTGATATCGGGCGCCCCGCAACTCGCCGCAGAGCCTGCCGTCTTTGATGAGCTGGCGATGGCAAGCGAGCTGGATTCCGGTCTGCAGAACGACGGGAATCAGGCGCTGTTGTGGCAACTCGGTAGCGAGCAGCAACTGCACCTCACCCAGCAAGGGGAGCTGAATCAGGCGCGCCTGCTGCAACAGGGTTGGGCCAATGAGTTGGCGCTCTCCCAGGTAGGAGATGAGAACTGGGTCAATGGTGCGCAACTGGGTGAGGGCAATAGCGCCGAACTCTATCAGGCGGGCATCAATAACCGGATTTGGCTGCTGCAACAAGGCAGCGGCAATGAAGCCTGGATCAGTCAGCAAGGGGCAGACAATCAGGCCCGGGCGATCCAGCTGGGTGATGGCAATCAGGCCAGCATCGAGCAGAACGGAATCGGATTAACGGCCACCGTCATCCAGATGGGGGCCAATCAGCAAGTAAATGTCGTTCAAACCAACTGAGCCTAGGCTCAACCATTAGCACGAGAGGGAAATCATGTTTAAACGTACCATCATTGCCTCGGCAGTTCTTCTGGCGACCAGCACCGCTTGGGCGGCATCTACTGGCAACCAGGCTACGGTGAACCAGGCCCAGAGCGGCAATATCGCCACCATTAACCAGGTGGTGGGAAGCGTCGATAACAAGGCTAACATCGATCAAGCTGGTAACAACAACACAGCTGTTACCACTCAAAAGAATACCGGCCAGTCAGATGCCGATACTCGGCAGGTAGGTGACAGTAACGAGGGTTACATCTTGCAACAAGGTGACACTAACCTCTCCAAAGCCTCCATCGATACAAAGGGGAACGACAACTTTGCTGATGTGATTCAGCAATTTGAGAATGGCGGTGCGGTTGCCGGGGTTGTGCAGGATGGGGATCGCAACGACGCCAAGATCAAGCAAGATAATGGTGACTTAGCTGACTCCAGGATCACTCAAATCTCGGATGGTAATCGGGCTGTCATTAATAACCAGATATCCGATTTCGCTCGGGCGAGTGTACAGCAGCTAGAAGGGGGGGCTCACCAGGCTGACGTGACCCAGACAGCGGCTGATGGAGCCAACGCCGAAGTGGTACAACGTGGAGAGAGCAATATCACCAAGGTGCTGCAGGCAACCGGTAACTATGACTATGCACCGGCGGAAGGAACATCTGCAGTGGTGACTCAGAGTGGTTCTTTGAACAATGCAGACGTCACTCAATACGATAGTGCCAACGTAGCGACTGTTGAGCAAAGTGGAACCCGTGGTGAAGTGGTGACTCTGCAGCAAGGGTCTGATGCCGGGAATGGCAACGGCCTGTTGGCCAAACAGTCTGGAACCGGGGAGTTTGCTGACCTGACACAGGATGGTAATCGCAACCGGATTGAGACCGACCAGCAAGGTACTGGCAATGATGCCTTGGTCAACCAGACAGGTGATGACAACAAGGCCGTGGTCAACCAGTTAGCCAGCAGTACCGATGGTGCGGTCACCATTGATCAGGTAGGTAATGACAACTATGCCAATGCAGTGCAACAAGCAGGCAGCGGCAATACCATCGATATCGACCAGAACGGAACTGGCAACCAGGTTGCCTCTGCTCGTGATGGTGAAGGCAAAGGCGCCTGGACCTGGGGCTCGGACAACGAGCTGGTCGTTGCTCAGAAAGGCACTGACAACTGGGCCTATGCCGATGCGTCTCACTCTGAGTCTGTGGTCAAAGTGACCCAGGATGGTGAGTTGAACAATGCCAAGGTTGAGTCCTACTTGGGTAGCGAGAACAAGCTCACCGTGACCCAGAACGGCGCTGAGCACGAGGCCAATGTCTACGTCAATGCTGGGGTTGGTGGGGGGCGCAACACCGTTGATGTGGTGCAAAACGAAAGCTTTAATACTGCCAATGTGACCGTATTGGGCAGCGATAACCATGCCTATGTCTATCAAGGGGCTGGTAGCAACTGATGGTCATCTCCGGATTCAGGGGCCTGCGGGCCCCTCTTTTATTGGTGCTGCTCTGTGGGTTGATGCTGGTTCATCGCGTCGCTTCCCCAGCAAGCGCCAGGGGAAACGAGATGGAGCCCGATCCGTCGATCCGCTTGTCCCTCAATATGGCGCAGAACGAGCAGGGGCTGTCACTTGCGCCAACGCTGCTCAGCAAGCGCGACTTGATGGTGAGTGTCAGGTTGCTGGTGCGCAGCGAAGGGGCGGCCGGGAGCACGACTCAGCGCCAGAGCCGTAATCTGTCGCTGCAGGCAGGAGTGGTCATGGCGGTTGGCAAAATAGGGCTGGGTTTGCGTTGTCCCTATCGGGTCGAGGTCACCGCTCTGATATGGCAAAACGAGCGGCTGCTGGTGGAGAAAAAAGAGCAGATGGCGTGCGCCGGATGATGCGCATTTCATCTCATGACTGTCTATTCATCCAGTAGTCTCTATGCCATACTGACTCGCTCAGGTTTCTGTATCGAGCGTGCAACAAGATGGAAAAGATCGTGGTCCGGGGTGCTCGCACCCACAACCTCAAGAACATCAATCTGACCCTGCCCCGCGACAAGCTGATCGTGGTCACCGGCCTCTCCGGCTCGGGCAAATCCTCTCTGGCGTTCGATACCCTCTATGCCGAGGGGCAGCGCCGCTATGTGGAGTCCCTCTCCGCCTATGCTCGCCAGTTCCTCTCCCTGATGGAGAAGCCGGACGTCGACCATATCGAGGGGCTTTCGCCCGCCATTTCCATCGAGCAGAAGTCCACTTCCCATAACCCGCGCTCGACCGTCGGCACCATCACCGAAATCTACGACTACCTGCGTCTGCTGTTCGCCCGGGTCGGTGAGCCGCGCTGCCCGACCCATGCCATTCCGCTTGCCGCCCAGACCATCAGCCAGATGGTGGATCAGGTACTGGCCCAGCCGGAGGGGAGCAAGCTGATGCTGCTGGCCCCGGTGGTGCGTGACCGCAAGGGGGAACACACCAAGCTGCTGGAGAATCTGGCGGCGCAGGGTTATATCCGTGCCCGTATCGACGGCGAGGTGTGCGATCTATCCGACCCTCCCGCGCTGGAGCTGCACAAGAAGCACACCATCGAGGTGGTGGTGGACCGCTTCAAGGTGCGCGATGACCTTGCCTTGCGTCTGGCCGAGTCGTTCGAGACGGCGCTGACCCTATCCGGTGGTATCGTGTTGGTGGTGCCGATGGACGGGGAGGAGGGGGTTGCTCCCATGACCTTCTCCGCCAACTTCGCCTGCCCGGAGTGCGGCTACTCCATGTCGGAGCTGGAGCCGCGCATCTTCTCTTTCAACAACCCGGCCGGTGCCTGTCCCACCTGTGATGGTTTGGGCGTGCAGCAATATTTCGACCCGGCCAAGGTGATCGGCGATCCGGCCATCAGCCTGGCCAACGGCGCCATCCGTGGCTGGGACAAGCGCAGCTTCTACTACTTCCAGATGCTCAAATCTCTCTCCGAGCACTACAAATTCGATCTGGAGACGCCGTGGGAGGATCTGCCGCTCAAGACCCAGGAGGTGATCCTGCGTGGCTCCGGTCGCACCGAGATCGAGTTCCGCTACATGAACGACCGCGGCGACGTGGTGGTGCGCAAGCACCCGTTCGAGGGGATCCTGCACAACATGGAGCGGCGCTACCGGGAAACCGAGTCCAATTCGGTGCGTGAAGAGCTCTCCAAATACATCGCCAACAAGTCTTGCTCAAGCTGCGGTGGCAGCCGGCTGCGGGAGGAGGCGCGCCACGTCTTCGTCGACAACCGCAACCTGCCGGCCATTGCCGAGCAGTCCATCGGCGATGCACTGGCCTTCTTCGAGGGGCTGAACCTCACCGGCCAGCGTGCCCAGATTGCCGAGAAGATATTGAAAGAGATCGTCGAGCGGCTCGGCTTCCTGGTGAACGTCGGTCTCAACTACCTGAGCCTGTCGCGCAGCGCAGAGACCCTCTCGGGCGGCGAAGCGCAGCGCATTCGACTGGCCAGCCAGATCGGTGCCGGTCTGGTAGGTGTCATGTATGTGCTGGACGAGCCGTCCATCGGTTTGCATCAGCGCGACAACGAGCGTCTGCTCAAGACACTCACTCATCTGCGTGATCTCGGCAACACGGTGATCGTGGTGGAGCACGACGAGGACGCTATCCGCCTTGCGGACCATGTGCTCGACATCGGCCCGGGAGCCGGGGTACACGGCGGGGCCATCGTCGCGCAGGGTACGCCGGAGGAGATCATTGCCAATCCCGAGTCACTCACCGGTGACTACCTCTCCGGTCGCAAGCAGATCGCCATTCCTGCCGAGCGCACGCCGCTCACCGGCAAGTGGTTGAAGCTCAAGGGGGCGAGCGGCAACAACCTGCGCAACGTCAACCTGGATCTGCCGATCGGAGTGATGACCTGCGTCACCGGCGTCTCCGGCTCCGGCAAGTCGACCCTGATTAACGATACCCTGTTCCGCATTGCTCACCGCGAGTTGAACAAGGCCACCGAATCCACCCCGGCACCCTATCGCAGTGTCGAGGGGCTGGAGCATCTGGACAAGGTGGTGGATATCGACCAGAGCCCCATCGGTCGTACCCCACGCTCCAACCCGGCCACCTACACCGGCCTGTTTACCCCGATCCGCGAGCTGCTCTCCGGCACTCAGGAGGCGCGTTCCCGAGGCTACCAGCCGGGCCGCTTCTCCTTCAACGTGAAAGGGGGCCGCTGCGAGGCGTGCCAAGGGGATGGAGTCATCAAGGTGGAGATGCACTTCCTGCCGGACGTCTACGTACCGTGCGACGTCTGCAAGGGCAAGCGCTACAACCGCGAGACGCTGGAGGTGAAGTACAAGGGCAAGAACATCCACGAAATCCTCGAGATGACGGTGGAAGATGCCCGCGAGTTCTTCGATCCGGTACCGGCAGTGGCGCGCAAGCTGCAGACCCTGATGGACGTGGGCCTCTCCTATATCCGCCTCGGCCAGTCGGCCACAACCTTGTCTGGCGGTGAGGCACAGCGGGTCAAGCTGGCGCGCGAGCTCTCCAAGCGGGATACCGGTCAGACCCTCTATATTCTGGACGAGCCGACCACCGGCCTGCACTTCCACGACATCCAGCAACTGCTCAAGGTGCTGCACCAGCTGCGGGATCGTGGCAACACCATCGTCATCATCGAGCACAATCTGGATGTCATCAAAACTGCCGACTGGATCGTCGATCTGGGTCCGGAGGGGGGCGCCGGTGGTGGCCGCATTCTGGTGACGGGGACGCCGGAAGAGATTTGCACCAATAAAGAGTCTCATACAGCTCGTTTTTTGAGGCCACTTTTGGCGCGATAAGCCGTTATAATCGAGGGGCCTTTGGCCCCTTTTTGTTATAAAAATCGGGAGCATAGGGGGAAGCTCGTCAAGTGTGGGCAGGCTTGGCATCTCAGCATCATGGTAATGGATATATCGGGTTATGGCTCAGGCTCCGCGCACGATTGATCATCAGTTGGCTTACTCCATGTTCCCCATCTGGCTGGGGGCGATCCTGCTATTGCTGGTCCTGCTGGCGTGGGCCCAAATCCCGGCTGCCAGCCGGATTGAAGAGCAGCGAATGAAGGAGCATCTGCTGCGCGTGACCAAGGCGGTGCAGGCGGATGTGGCCGCTCTGGATGCATTCAGTCGGGATTGGGGCATCTGGGATGACAGTCACCGTTTTATGGACAACAAAAGCAGGGCGTACATCGAATCCAACCTGTTCAGTGATATGCCGATGCGGGATTTTAGTCTCAACCTGATGAGCTTCATGGATCTCACCGGCTACGAAATCTGGACGCGCACCCTGCTACCCGATGCGCCGGGGATCAATCCGGACCAGTTTCCCTACTTCCTTGATGAGCTGAAAAAGCAGTTAAGGGCGCGCTCGGTGGCGCAAGGGGGCATCAATCTGCACGGGATCCGTGCTTCCCAGTGGGGGCCGCTGATGTACTCGTGGCAGCCGATCAGAAACAGTGACGAGTCGGCACCGTTCAACGGTTTCTTGCTGGTTGTACGTTGGCTCGACAAGGCCTATCTCGAGCAGGTATCGGAGCGTACCGCGCTGCCTCTGGCGATCTCCCACGCCAATCTGGATGTCACCGCTACCTTCAAAAAACTGAAACCGCAAATAACGTATCGCCTGATCGACCTTGGGCTCACCCGGCTTAGGGGAGAGGTGCGACTGCTCAACAGCGATAACCAGCCGGTGCTGACTCTGGTGATTGAGGAGGAGAGAAAGATCTTGAGTGGCGTCATGGAGGGGGCGCTCTGGACCTTTATTGGTATGCTTTTTATCAGTTTTATCTGCGTCATGATCGCCATGTACCGGCTCAACAGCATTGTGCTTACCCCGTTGCAGCAGCTGGTGTCGGCGCTGCAACGCTTTGGCGATCGGCCAGATGCCACCTTGATCCCCTATATCGACAGCAGCGCCGAGATGGCGACCTTGAGCGGCAAGTTCAAGGAGATGGCCAGCAAGGTCAGTCAGCAACACGATGATTTGTTGGAAAAATCCAGCCAGATGGAGATGGCTGCATTCACCGACCCCTTGACCCGTTGTTTCAATCGTCGCTATCTGGATAGCTGGTTGCAAGACAATTGGGCCCGCCCTTGTCAGCTGTTGCTGCTCGATCTCGATCATTTCAAACGGATCAACGACCGATTTGGTCATGATATGGGTGATCTGGTGTTGCAGCAGCTGGCAGAACTGCTGCACAAGCTGGTGGTGAGTGACGCCGAGCCCGTTATCCGGTTGGGAGGGGAGGAGTTTTTACTCCTGTTGCAGGTGGATAATGAGCAAGAGTTGGTACAGCGTGCCGATTATCTGCGGCTTCGTGTTGTTCAGCACCGTTTCGGTTCGGAGGAGAGGCCGCTATGGTTAACGGTTTCATCGGGATATTGTCGGTATCCTCTGCATCCGGCGTGCCCCGATACCTTCTGGAGCCACAGTTTCAAGCTGGCCGACCTGGCGCTCTATCAGGCAAAACTGAGGGGCCGTAATCGATGCTGTGGCTATTCGGGCACTCTGTCTGTTCGGGAGGTGATGGAAAAGACCCCGGAGCAACTTGTCGAAGGGAATAGTCTTGCGTTGCAACATACTGTCAGCCCGGATTAGCCCTGCCGGACCAATACCAGATAGGCCAGGGCGACAATAAAACCGAGCAGGATAAAGAGAAAGGATCCGATCCCCCAAACGGCCGCGAGAAAGGCCCCCACCTTTTGCCATTTCGACTCATTTTTCATAAATAAACCATTACTTCCCAGTAACTTGCATGGCGCAAAAAATACGCTGATTTGCCCATATTAACAACAATTAATAGCCACTCTGCCGAGCGATAAGGTGTGGTTTGCTTGCTTGTTTTGGCGCTGAATGGGGTTAGTTACAACCTGTCGAAACAGGTATTCCGGCTTGTTGTCTGGGGACTCAAGGAGATTGGGATGGCGGCAAAGATGTCACACCAATCGATTTATTTCCGCGCAACCTTTGCTTCAAGTCAATAACTTTGCATTTACAAGGGCATATAGTCAGCGGGCTTACAGCATCAAATGAAAACAAAAAAAGGGATTACGTGATGAAAAAATTACTTCCTCTGATGATTGCCGCTGCAGTGGCCTCTCCTTTCGCCATGGCCCATCAGGCTGGCGACATTCTGGTTCGTGGTGGTTTGGCATTTGTATCGCCGCAGGAAAGCAGCACGCCTGTAGAGCTGGAAATTAATGACAACATGCAATTGGGATTGACTCTCTCTTACATGATTACTGATAACTGGGGTGTCGAATTGCTGGCTGCAACCCCCTTCTCTCATTCAGTCAAACTGGGTGGCGCTGAAGTTGCCAAGATCAAGCATTTGCCGCCGACTCTGATGGGTCAGTACTATTTTGGCGATGCTCAAAGCAAGGTTCGCCCGTATGTCGGTATTGGCGTGAACTACACCACCTTCTTTGATGAAGAGGGTCGTGGTGCACTGTCAGGAACCGATGTCAAAGTCGATGACTCCTGGGGTGTTGCCGGACAAGTTGGTATCGATATGGCGATCACTGACCGCTGGTTTGTCAACGGTTCAGCCTGGATCATGGATATCGATACCGATGTGCATACTGCGATTGGCACCATTAATACCAAGGTCGACCCGATGGCCTTTATGGTGGGTGTTGGCTACCGCTTCTAATGATTCTGACTGCGGCTCTGATCGGACCGCGGAAGATAGCAAAGTACGTCTCTTTCAGCCCGGCTTGTGCCGGGCTTTTTTCGTATTGCTGATTTTGTCTGGACTGTGATCCAACCCGATACAAATCAATTAAATCCCTGTCGCTTTATTTCAGTTATTCGCCACCCTTGCCGATAGTGACTATGTTCACTTTACCTTCCCCCAATGAGTGAGGATGTCTCCATGGGCTTATCTATTGTGCAGCGGATCATCGCCGGATTCGTGTTGATGCTGCTGTTGCTGATCCTGCTTGGTGTGATCAGTACCTTTAAAATCAAGGGTATAAATGACGGCCTCTCTGCCGTATCTGACCGGGCAACCCCGCTGGTAGTGGCTGTCGCAGGTCTAAAGGGGGCACTGCAGGATAGTAACCGCTGGGTGCTGGTCTACCGCACCAGTGAAGATGCCGCCCAGTTGCCGCAGCTGGCCAATCAGTTCAAGGAGCAGCAGAACCGCTTCGCCCAGCTGAGTCAGGAGATGGGTAAATTTACCGACGTAGCGGATGCTCGTGTCCGCTTCCAGCAGGTTGAGAGTGCTACCACCCAATTTTATGGCTTGGCGGATCAGGTGTTGGCCCAGCATCGGCAGTGGGTCAGTGCGCTGGATCAGCGCCACAAGCTGGAGATGGAATTTATCCGCCTTGAGGATACCTACCAGTGGGCGGCGGATCTGCTGCTGCAACAGACCGCCAGCAAGCGCTCCATGCGCAACAAGGCGGAGCTTATTACCTCGGGTATCGCCCGCGATCTGAAGAATATCCGCCGTGCCGATGCCAAAACCGACCTAAATGAGCTGGAAAAGGTACTCAGCAAGGATATCGAGATGGCCCGCAAGCGGTTGGAGCGGGTAGTGGTGCCCGATGATGTGAAAGCGCGCTTTGTCTCCAATCTGGATCGGATGCAGGAGTTGGCGCTCGGCGCTCAGGGCTTGCTGGCAACCATGCGTCAGGCTCAGCAACTGGCGCTGTCGCTGGCCACGCAAAATCAGCAGCTGGATGCCAGTCTGGTCAACAGCCTCAATTTGCTCGATGAGATGGGCAAGTCCGCCGGTGCCATCGCCAGCGACAGCCGGATCAACGCCGATGCGGCGGTCAGCAGTGCCAGCTTCTGGATCCTGGTGGTTGCAGCGATGTCGGCCGCTGCGGCGCTGGTGATCGGCTATACCACTGCGCGCAGCATTCAGCGCCCGTTGCAGATGATCAACAAGGAGCTCGATTACATGGCGGCCGGTGACATGACCCGCCGCATCAACTACCGCAGCAGTTGTGAATTTGGCAGCCTTTCCCGCTCTATCGATACGCTGGCGGGCAAGACCGGTGAACTACTCTCTCAAATCAATGCGGGCTCCCGCCATCTGGTGGATGAGGCGAGCCGGGCCGCCGAGATCAGCGAACGGGCCATGTCCCGGGTACAAGAGCAGAAGAGCCAGACCGATCAGGTGGCCGCCGCCATTACCGAGCTGGAAGTGAGCGCCACCGAGGTGGCCCGCTCTACCGATGGCACCAAGCGGGAAGTGGATCTGGCCGATGAAGAGGCGCGTAATGGTCGCCAGAAAGTGGCCACCACTCGCCGGATCACCGAGCAGCTGGCTGGCGCCATGGAAGAGGCGGTCGGGATCACCTACAAACTTGGGGAATTCAGCAACAACATCGGCAGCATTCTCGATGTGATCCGCAGCATTGCCGAGCAGACCAACCTGCTGGCGTTGAACGCTGCCATCGAAGCGGCTCGTGCTGGCGATGCCGGTCGCGGTTTTGCGGTGGTGGCCGATGAGGTACGGGCGCTGGCCAATCGCACCCAGACCTCGACCGAAGAGATCCAGGGGATGATTGAGAACCTGCAGAGCTCCAGCAAGCATGTGGTTGAAGTGATGGGGCGTAGCCAGGAGCAGACCCAGAGCTGTGTCGAGCAGACTCGCGAGATGGATGTGGCGCTGCAATCCATTGCCGATCGGATGGGGGCCATCAAGTCGATGGCGGATCAGGTGGCCCATGCCGCTCAGGAGCAGATCTCCGTCAGTCAGGGGGTCGCTCGTCATATCGCCGGTATTGCCGATGTGGCATACGAGACTGAGCGCGAGGCGCGCGAATCCGCCAGTAGCAGCGAAGTGCTGGCCGACCTGGTCGCCAAACAGCAGCAATTGATCGCACATTTCAAGGTCTAGGAGGGCTTATGTCTAAAAAGTGGATTGGAGCCCTGAGTCTCCTGTTGTGTGGCCAGCTGATGGCCAGCGAGCTGGTGATTGAAAGCTGGCGAACCGATGACAAGGCGTTGTGGGAGCAGAAGATTATCCCGGCGTTTGAAGCGGCGCATCCCGGCATCAAGGTGAGTTTTCATCCGGTGCAGAACGTCAACTACATGCCCACCCTGTGGGAGAGCCTGAAAGGCGGTAAGGCGGGGGATCTCATTACCTGTCGTCCGTTTGATGACTCGCTCGCCCTGTTCAAGGCGGGCCATCTGGCCGAGCTGACCGAAATGGCAGGGATGGAGAACTTCCCGAGTTTTGCCCAGTCACCCTGGCAGACTGACTCCGGTGCCCAGACCTTCTGCGTACCCATGGCCTCGGTGATTCATGGCTTCTTCTATAACAAGAAGATCTTCAGTGAGTTGGGGCTCACCTTGCCGCAAACCCGCGATCAGTTCTTTGCCGTGCTGGACAAGATCAAGGCCGACGGTCGCTATGTGCCGCTGGCCATGAGCGGTTCCGAGAGTTGGGTTGCCTCCGAGCTGGGGTTCCAGAACATTGGTCCCAACTACTGGAAGGGAGAGGACGGCCGTCTGGCACTGATCGGCGGGCAGGAGCGGTTGGACAACCCGCAATATGTGAAGGTGTTCGATGAGCTGGCGCGCTGGCGCTCCTACCTCGGTGAAGGTGGCGAGAGCCGCGATTATGCGACCAGTAACGAGCTGTTCACCTCGGGCAAGGCCGGCTTCTACGTGGCGGGCTCCTGGGAGATTGCCCCCTTCACCGGCAAGGTCGATTTTGGCGTCATGCGTCCGCCGGTGGCCAAACAGGGTGATGGCTGTTTCTTTACCGACCACACCGATATCGGTATGGGGATGAACCCGGCCAGCAAGAACAAAGAGGGGGCAATGGCCTTCCTGCAGTGGCTGACGACGCCGCAATTTGCCGAGCTCTATACCAACTCGCTGCCGGGATTCTTCTCCCTCTCCAACCACTTCTTCGATGTCACCAATCCGGCGGCCAAAGAGATGATGGAGTGGCGCGATCAGTGTGACTCCACCATTCGGGTGGCGACCCAGATCCTCTCCCGTGGTACGCCCAAGTTGGGGGATGAACTGGCAGAGGTGAGTCAGGCTGTGCTGCTTGGCAAGATGGAGCCCAAAGCTGCCGCGGATCGACTGGAAAGTGGTTTGAAGGGGTGGTATGCCCCTCATCAGGGCAATAAGGCCAAGAGCGCGGATTGTCAGTGTGATACGGTTGCCCCTGCCTCGGTTTCAACACCGACAGCTGAGGTGTCAGCAGCCCCCGCGACCAGTGAAACACCGGCCGTGGTGGCACCAGCTGTGACTCCCGCAGAACCCGCATCAGCGGCCGCTGCCCCATTACCGGCGCCGTCGGATGAGGTGGAGCAGGCGCTCTCCAACGAGCTGGAGGCGCCACAGCAGCCACAGCAATAGGTCATCGGCATCAATAAAAATGGGAGGCATCGGCCTCCCGTTTTTTATAGATCGTGGCCAGCATGTATCGCTTTATTGTGCTTCGTGGGGCCAGCGGCAGAGGCTGCCGATGCGGGCAACCGGTGCGAACCCCAGAGAGCGGTAAATGCGCTGGGCATGGTAGTGCTCGTCAGCCACTATGATCAGCTGTTTGGCGCGGGACAATCCTGCGCGAGCCACTTGACTCAGCAACTGGCGGCATAACCCTTGGTTGCGCCACGCATGGTGCGTGCGTACCAACTGGAAGCGCCCAAGTGTGCCGCAGAAGAAGAGGCCACAGCTGGCGACCAGTTGTCCCTCTTCCCAGATCCCCCACCAGTCCCCGAGACCATCGGCAATCATGGCCTGATAGAGCGCCTGGCGGGATTGCAGATAGGGGAGATAGCTCTGTTCCGAGTGTCCCTCATCCCGTTCATTGAGTTCGAAGTCGAGCCACTCAGGCCAATCAGCAGTGGTGAAAGTACGAGCGCCAACCTTGTCCATGTCACTGTGAGGAGGTGGGCAGCTCTGCTCATCCAGCGCCAGCACCACGCACTCCATATATTGGTATCCGGTTGCGACAAAACCGGCGATCCGGCTGTTTTGTCCGGCCGCCAGTGGCCATTGGAAGGTGCGGTGGCGCACTCGAGGATCCTGGCCGATCAGCTGATCAAAGGTGGCTTCCAGCCAGCCTTTGTCACGGTCGCTGGGTGGGTTGGGGAGTAGCAGGTAGTTGCCGAAGTAGTAGTCGGGAGCATCCGGCGTGCGAACCGCCCAGAACTGATCGTGCTGAACAACCTCGCCCTGATAGCGATCGAACAGCAAGTCGGTGGCAAAGCCGGGGTGGGTATCCATGATGGTGCTCCTGCAAAGACTCATTCTGTTATCGGCAGGAGTGGGAAATAGATGAAAAGGGGCCGGAGAAACCTCCGGCCAAACAATCACACGCAGATTCAGAACGTCCAGGACGATCTGCCCCCATCATAACTCGACTGGGGCGATTTTGGGATGGGCACTTTTCGGTTACGTACCGTTAATTTTGTAAATATGAAGTTCGTCAGATCGGATGTGAGGTAAATCCCTGTTGACTTTGTGTCGTTTTACTCATAAATATAAAGACGTTTAGACGTCCAAACATCCGTTTTGACGTAGGCAGATGGATTGCAGGACAGGGAGAAGAGCAGATGGGTTTTCACAGTGCACGTCAGGTTGAGGCGCTCAACCAGAGCTTGGCAGATTTGAATGGCGATATATCGGTCAGTTTCGAGTTTTTTCCGCCCAACAGTGAAGGGATGGAGAATACCCTCTGGCAGTCCATCGAACGGCTGAAAGTGCTGGAACCCAAGTTCGTCTCCGTTACTTATGGCGCCAACTCCGGCACCCGTGATCGCACTCACAAGGTGATCAAGGACATCAAGGAGCGGACAGGCCTGATAGCGGCGCCGCACCTGACCTGTATCGATGCCAGTCGCGACGAGCTGCGCACCATTGCACGCGACTACTGGAACAGCGGTATTCGTCATATCGTGGCTCTGCGTGGTGATTTGCCGCAGGGGTTGGAGAAGCCGGATATGTATGCCACCGACCTGGTTGCTCTGCTCAAGTCAGAGGCCGACTTCGATATCTCGGTTGCTGCCTATCCGGAAGGGCACCCGGAGGCCAAGAGTGCGCAATCCGATCTGCTCAACCTCAAGCGCAAGATCGATGCCGGTGCCAACCGTGCTATCACCCAGTTCTTCTTCGATGTGGAAACTTACTTGCGCTTCCGGGATCGCTGCGCGGCCATCGGTATCGATGCCGAAATCGTGCCGGGGATCCTGCCGGTCTCCAACTATCAGACCCTGGCCAAGTTTGCCGGTTTTACCAACGTGAAGATCCCGCGTTGGATGCATCAGCGTTTTGAGGGGTTGGATAACGATCAGATGACTCGCAATCTGGTGGGGGCTAGCATCGCCATCGATCAGGTGCGCGTGCTGAGTCAGGAAGGGGTGAAGGATTTCCACTTCTATACCCTGAACCGCTCCGAGCTGACTTATGCCATCTGCCATACTCTGGGGGTTCGTCCCAAGGGTTGACCGGTGGTCACCGCGATAAAAGCAAAAAGCCAATGAGTTGCTCATTGGCTTTTTCGTTATGGCCGATTATCAAGGTCTGGTCGGGGCGATCTCTTTTGGCTCAAGATCGATAACCGCATTACCGGCAGCCCCCGGATACTGGTGATAGACCTGATCCTGCTCCAGTGTGTAGAAGGTATCCAGATAGTCGTCGTTATTGGTCATCCAGGAATCGGGCAGTGCCTTGACGATGCGACCGCCGAGATCGAGGAAGGGCAGGGCTTCCGGCACGCCACCCGCGGTAAAGCCGAGTTTGAGGGCTTCAATCAGCAGGGCGCTCAGCTCCTTGTAGTTGACGTTGTCATCCTGCTCCATCATCACCACATCGACGGCACCCCAACGATAGCGATCCCAGTAAACCAGGATCTGGTTGGGGGTGTAGTCTGTGTTGTCATAGTCGAGGTAGGGCATGTCGACAATATCGACTACTGGCTCATCCCGGCTGGGGTTGACCCCTGCGACCACTGCATACACTTCGGCTGCGCCGAGCAGCCAGGGCTCCTGATCATCCTTCAGTCTGATCTTTTTCAGGATACTGGTCTTGAGTGGCGCTGTGCTGGCCGCCACTCGCGGAGCGCTTTGCAGATCAGCATCGGCCAGCGCCTTGCGCATTACCTTCAAGCCTGCGTTCTTGGCTTTGACGGGATCGGCTTCGACTACCAGAACCGGCCGGGCCGGTGCCTTGTCCACATCCAGATAGACTGGATTACCGGCGCTGTCGAACGCTTCAATGGCGCTCCAGCTCTTCTCATCCCCGCTCGGAACATAGGCGACCAGCGGTTCGACCCCCTGTTGCAATGCTGCGGCCTGATCGGTGTTGGCCAGCCGCAACTGCATCAGTTGCTTGACCTCGCCATCCAGTCCTTGTCGGCTGATGGCCGCCTGGTTGGCATTGGTCGCCTGCCGCTTAAGGCGCGGGCTGGCCTTCTGCAGCAGGTTGGGAAGCGGGCTCTGGTATTGCTGATTGCTCAGTAGGGGCAGCAGGTTTTTCTGCTGAAGTGCGAGCTGGCGAGCCAGCTCTCGATCCGTATCGGCAGCCTGGACGCTCGTGGCACCCAGTATGGCCAGTAGTAACAAGACAGCCTGATTTTTCATTTTTATTCTCCGTTGCATGGAACCTGACAGGGCACCATGTCCGGGAAGATTGGTGCCCTGGCACCACTAGAAGGAAATTAGTTTCACTTGTGAATCATTTTATCTGGATAGTGTGCAGAGGTTCACGGTTTGAGGTTCAATTGATTCCTTTGTCGATATGATTGGAACTGATAGATCGCCAGACCAATCAGCAGACCCCAGCAGGCTGCCGCGATGCCGAGCAGGCTGATCCCGGACGCGGTAATGATAAAGGTGAGCAGCGCAGCTTCTCGCGTTTCATCCTGGTGCAAGGCAGAGTGCAGGCTGCTGCCGATGGTACCTAACAGGGCCAAACCAGCGACGCAGGTGACAAGGGCTGCCGGAAAGGCGCTAAACAGGGTCGCGACGGTCGCACCGAAGCAGCCGGTCAGGAGATAAAAGCAACCCGCCCATACCGCAGCTGGCCAGCGGCGCTTGGTATCCGGGTCGACCTCTTTGCCCATGCAGATGGCGGCAGTGATGGCGGCCAGATTGAAGGCATAGCCGCCAAAAGGGGCGAGCAGCAGGCCAGTCAGGCCAGTCCAGCTGATCAGCGAGGAGGTGGAAGGCTGATAGCCGTGGGCCCGCAAGATGGCAATTCCCGGCATGTTTTGCGATGTCATGGTGACAATGAACAGCGGCAGCGCGATACCAAACAGAGCATCAAGGGAGAAGGCTGGCCATGTCCAGACCGGGCTGGCGAGTTGCCAGTGAAGGGTGCCCATTTGCAAATCCCCCCGCACGCTGCAGATCAGCATCCCCACTCCCAGTACTAGCACCATGGTATAGCGGGGCCAGAGATGACGACCCAGCAGGAAGGCCAGCAGCAGGGTGCCAAGCAGCAAGGGATCTTGCGGGGCGACCTTGAATAGATCCAATCCGAATCTGAGCAGCACGCCAGCGAGCATGGCGGCGGCCAGTGGAGCCGGAATATGTTTCATCAAACGGTCGAACCAGCCGCTGATGCCACACAGCGTGATCAGCAGGGACGAGATCACAAAGGCGCCGATGGCTTCCGCCAGAGTGAAGTTGCCCAGCGTGGTGATCAGCAGTGCCGCGCCCGGTGTGGACCAGGCGGTTAGTATGGGTATGCGGTAATAGAGAGAGAGGCCGATGCAGCTCACCCCCATGCCGATCCCCAGCGTCCAGAGCCAGGAGGCAACTTGGGCAGTATCAGCATCCGCTGCCGTGGCGGCCTGGATGATCAGGATGACGGAGCTGGTGTAGCCGACCATCACGGCGATAAAGCCGGCGACCAGATGGGGGAGGGCGAAGGGCATGAGACTTCCTTTTGGCGTTGTGACGCGCTGTGCGTTATTACGTACAATACAGCTTTGACTATATCTATGTGCGCTATAGCGCACAAGTCGCATCATGCAAGAGTAATAAAGAGGCAGTTATGCAAGAGATGAGTCAGCATCTGGCTGCTCGACTGAAGGGGTTGCGCAGCGAGCGCGGCTGGAGCTTGGATGCCGCCGCGCGCGAAACGGGTGTCAGCAAGGCGATGCTGGGGCAGATTGAGCGGGGAGAGTCCAGCCCAACGGTGGCGACGCTGTGGAGGATAGCCACCGGTTTTCGAGTCTCATTTTCCAGTTTCATTGAGCCCACACCAGCCGTGCAGGAGGAGGTGCTCTATCGCACCGCCGATGCCATTCGCCAGCAGCCTGCGGGAGAGGGCATGCAAGTTGCGCCGCTCTTTCCTTATGAAAACCGGTTTGGTTTCGAGTTGCTTGAGCTGACCCTGTTGCCGGGTTACCAGCGTGAATCCGAGCCCCATGAGCCGGGAGTGACTGAGCATGTCATCGTCATCAGCGGCATGATGGAGGTGCTGGTGGAAGGGGAGTGGCGCTCACTGGTGCAAGGGGAGGCGGTGCGTTTTGCTGCCGATCGTCCCCACGGTTATCGGAATCTCGGCATAGCCCCGGCGATCTTCCACAACCTGATCCACTATCCGCTGGCAACACCCTGAACATGTTCCGCAGTCATCAACCCGGTCGACCATCTGCTCTGGGGCGGATTAGTATCGGGGTATAGACCCAGACAAACAGACCATAGGCAGCGATCCAGGCAAGCGCGCTGAGGTTCCAGCCATGCAATGTATAAGCAGGCCAGAACAGCGGAATCGCTACCCGCATTGTGGCGGCAGCGATAACCAGGGCGAATGCGCCAGTGATCCTGCGTCCTACCTGCAAGGCCCGACCGCTATGGCCGAGGGAGACTCGCGCAATCATGCCCAGGATCATGGTGCCCATACAGCCTGCGCTGAGCAGGTGACTGGCCATCGACAACGTGATGGGCAGACCCGCGCTATGTGCCGCAAGGGAGAGCAGGCCAAGAGGGATAAACAGATAGGCGATATGGAGTGACCACAGCAGGGGATGCGCAAGGGTCGATGGCAGATGCCAACGTAGTTGCCGCCACAGATGCAAACTCGCCGCCACTATATAGAGAGGCACTATATATATGCTGGTGACCCATTGGGTGGGGAGCAGCAACCAGCAGAGCAAGATAAGCCACTGTGTCGCGAGCGCAGTCCGTTCTAGCCAGAGTCGAGGTGCAGCTTTCTCCTGACCGGTTGTTCGGGCGGTGAAGAACGGAATCACCCTTCCACCCATCACGGCGATCAGGGTGGTAAACAACAGCACAGTGGTGATCAATAGGTGCTCAACGGTGGTCCAATCGGCCTGCCATAACCAGCTGGCACCATTGAGCAAGGTCAGTATCAGCAACAGGGGCACGAAGAAGAGGTTGCGCCATTGCCGGGTTATCAAGATAGGCTTGGCAAGGAACCAAGCGCAAAGCTGCAACCAGAGCAGGTCTGCCAACATCAGAAGCATATTATCTTCACCCAGCCAGGGTAACAAGGTCCTTGGCAACATCCACACCCCCACCACCATTACCAATGGCCAGCTCCGAACACCGGGATGGGCCGTCCAGTTCTGCACCGCGGTGAGCAGAAAACCCGCGACGATGGCAGTCCCGAAACCAAACAGCATCTCATGACCATGCCACCAGATTGGGTTGGCAATCCCTGGCAAGGTTAGCCAACCGTTGAGCTGCCCCAGCCAGAGCAACATGGCGACGGCAGCAAACAGAGCCCCGAACAAGAAGAAGGGTCGGAACCCCAAGCGGAACAGCGGGACGATTTGCTCTTCCTTATGGCTATCGAGGATTTGATGCATGAGGGCATTCCAATTGAACATTTGAGATGGCAATTATAAATTGGCTTTTCAAATGTTCAATTTAAATCCGGCAATAGTCAGGATTGATGTCATTTTGAGCATGAAAAGAGGCGGTTGCTTGATATCTGAGCGAACGAACTTTTTTGCTGAAAAAGCCCTTGTCATCCCGGCGCGGCTCCCTATAATGCGCCCCTACCAGCACGGCGGAACACGCCAACCTGATGAGCCAGCTTC
>NZ_JAAKTY010000027.1:0-54477 GCF_049174875.1 Aeromonas sp. 600948 | reverse complement strand
GGCGTAAATATCAAAGTGTGTTTGTATGAGGCCCTGGGGCGCCCCATGCAACACGTAATTGGGACATAGCCTTTTTTATGGGGAAGCGGCTCTATCCAGAGGGATCACTGTGCCCCTTGGGCTGCCCGATATTTGGCCAGCTGCTGCTGGCTAAAGTCCATCAGCGCGGGATAGAAGCGCAGAAATCCCGCCTCGCATGTTTGCCACTGCGATTCATCGAGGGTCAGCAGCGCCTCTCCCAGTTGTACCGGGCGGCGCAGTCGGCGGCCGATGCCATTCAGCGCTTGCCCCAGCCCCTCCTTGTGGCGGTAGGAGGCGATCCAGTTTTGCTCGGCCATCCGCTTGAGGGGGAGTGGCAGTCCATCCGGCAGGCGTGGGTGATCCGCCAATAGCTGGTCATAACTGCGTTGCAGGAAGCGGGGCAGGGGCTCGGTACTGAACAGCTCCCAGTGCTGGCTCAGCCAGTGGTCGTAGATCATATCCACCACTATGCCGCCAAAGCGGCGCCAGGGGGCCTCGAAACAGGCGACGGCCGCCTTGTGCTCGGGGTGGCCGTCGGTGAAGGCGTCAATTTTGCGGTGCAGCCAGATCCCCTCATCGAAGTGGGCGGCAAGCCCCGTGGGCAGCGTGCCTTTGACGAAATCGCCGAGCAGATTGCCGGTGAGGGAGCTTCGGGTGTGGGCAGCCAGATGGAGATGGGCCAGAAAATTCATCAGTCGCTGTGTGTCTGTTATGGGATGGCAAGGTGCTTCGAGCCTAACGGATCCCGCCTGCCTTGACCATGATCGGGATTTTGCTACTGCCTGGCGGCTGCCTCTTGCCGGGCAAAATTCGGGCGTGCTAAGGTGATTGCCATCTTTGTCACAGGACGCGACAAACCACCATGATGCGCAAAGCCAGAGGCTTTTTTCTGGCCTTCTACTTCAAGCCTTTCTATCTCTCCGAGTGGTTCGACGAATAGATCGAACCCCTGGAGCAGTTCACTGACGCCCGCTTGGGCGTGATCTCGCTCATCCAGATTTTGCCGCTTTTGGTCATCGCATGCATTCGCCTGCGGTGCCTTGTCCGCGCTTGTGCGCTTTTTATGTAATGGAGTACACATGATGAAGATCAGACTGACCCTCTCAGCCCTGTTTGTTGCCAGCCTGCTGGCCACCCCCGCCATGGCCAAGGAGTGGAAAACCGTGCGCTTCGGGGTGGAGGGGGCCTACCCGCCCTTCTCCTGGACCGATGCGTCGGGCGAGATCAAGGGGTTTGATATCGATCTCGCCAACGCCCTGTGTCAGCAGATGGCGGTCAAGTGCGAGTTGGTGGCGCAGGATTGGGACGGCATGATCCCGGCCCTGCTGTCGCGCAAATACGACGCCATCATCGCCGCCATGTCGATCACCGACGAGCGGCGCCAGAAGGTCGATTTCACCGAGAAATATGCCCATATTCCCAATCGCTTTGTGGCGGCCAAGGGGACCGAGCTGACGCTGACCCCGGAAGGCATGGCGGGCAAGCGCATCGGGGTGCAGCGGGCCACCACCCACGATAAGTACCTGACCGACAATTTTGGCTCGAATGTCACCATCGTCCGTTACGGCAATGCCGATGAGGCCTATCTCGATCTGAAGGCGGGTCGGGTGCTGGCCCTGCTGGCCGATGCCTCTGCCATTGAGCAGGGGCTGCTTGGCAAAGAGGGGGGCGACAAGTTCGACTATGTGGGGCCCACCCTGACCGATCGCCAGTGGTTTGGTAATGGCATGGGGATCGCCGTGCGCAAGAGCGATAAGGAGCTCAAGGGCAAGCTGGACGAGGCGATCAAGGCCCTGCGTGCCAATGGCACCTATCAGCAGATCAACCAGAAGTACTTCAAGTACGATATATATGGTGGTTGACGGGGGGAGGGAGCTTGCTCCCTCTCTTTTCATTGGGCAAGCGACAATCGTGCAAGGAGGATCGCCATGCTGACCCTGATCGAGGGAGCCGAGATCTTCAGCCCCACCCACCTTGGCCAGCAGGATCTGCTGGTGGCCGATGGCCGTATCGCCTGGATGGGCAAGGGGTTGACGGTGCCCGCCGACTGGCCGCTGCATCGGGTCGATGGTCGTGGCCGCTATCTGGTGCCCGGGCTGGTGGATCCGCTGGCCCATATCACGGGGGGCGGTGGTGAGGGGGGCTTTGCTTTTCGCACCCCTGAACTCGCGGCGAGCGAGGCGCTCAGGGCCGGTGTCACTACCCTGGTGGCGGCGCTCGGCACCGATAGCCTGACCCGCTCCCCCGCGCAGGTGCTCGGCAAGGTGCGCGAGTTTCGCGCCGCCGGGGTGAGCGCCTTTATGTATACCGGCTCCTACCATCTGCCTGTCAAAACTCTGACCGGTACGGTGGAGTCGGACATCATCCTGATCCCCGAGGTATTGGGGGTGGGGGAGGTGGCCATCAGCGACCACAGATCCAGTGCGCCGACCCACGATGAGCTGGCCAGGCTTGCCAGCGAGGCGCGAGTGGCCGGGCTGCTTGCGGGCAAGAGCGGGGTCAGCTTCTTTCATGTCGGGGATGGCAAGGGGGCATTGGCCCCCCTGCGGGCCCTGCGCGATGAGACCGACATTCCGCTGCGCCAGCTCTATCCCACCCACTGCAACCGCAACCCCTGGCTCTTTGCCGAGGCCATCGAGTGGGGCAAGGCGGGAGGTTGGGTCGACCTCACCACCTCGAGCTTTCCCGATCTGCTGGAGGATGGCGAGCGGCTTGCCGCCGATGCACTCGTCGAGCTGCTGGCCGCCAATGTGCCTGCCGATCGCATCACCTTCAGTTCGGATGCCAACGCCAGCCTGCCGCGCTTTGATGGCGAAGGGCGGCTAATCGAAATGCGCTGTGGCCAGATTGCCAGCCTGTGGCAGCAGTGCGTGCGCGCGACCCGGCTCGGTGTCTCGCTGGAGAGGGCGTTGGCCGTGGTGACAAGCAATCCGGCGCAGGCGCTGGGGCTCTGCAGCAAGGGCCGTATCGGGGTCGGGCAGGATGCGGATCTGCTGCTGGTGCACGACCGGACGTTTGCTATCGAAAGGGTGATGAGTGGCGGCCTGTGGCGCGAATAAGGCTGCGAGCAATATCGCAGCCAGTGCGTGGTTGCTTCAAACAGCAAAAGCCCGACAACAAGGTCGGGCTTTTTTATCTGCAATGTGGAAATCAGGCTTAGATCGCCAGAAACCCGAGGATCAGGATGGGGCCGAGCAGGCTCAGGATAAAGCCGGAGACAATGGCCACCGGCACCACCTGAATGCCCCCTGATTTCTGGATGACCGGCAGGGTGAAGTCAAGCGCCGTGGCGCCGCCATAGCCAATGGCGGCAGAGGGGTGATGGCGCATCAGCACCGGGATGATCAGAATGGCGATAAGCTCGCGCCCAAGATCGTTGATAAAGGCAGCAGAACCGAGCACCGGCCCCAGTTTGTCGGCCACCAGAATGCCGGAGAGCGAATACCAGCCGAAGCTCGAGCTCATCGCCAGACCATGGGCAAAGGGCATGCCCAGCAATTGGGCCGCCAGCAGGCTGCCAAGCCAGCTGCTGAGGATGACGGTGGCGGCGATCTTCATCCCCCAGGGGTTGAGCAGGATCTGGCGCAGCCGCATGCCGGAGTTGCGCATCTGCACCCCGATGAGAAACAGCAGCAGCATCAGGGCCCACTCACTCCACTTGTCGATGGGCAGTGCGCGCAGATCCACCAGTAGACCCAGCAGCACACCGCCGAGCACCACAAAGCAGAGCTGCAGGGATTCCCACAGCAGGTGCAGCTTGCTCGGCATTTTGCTATCGCTCGCCTCGTGGGTCGGCGGCGTGCGCTTGTCGAGCCACCAGAGAGCCAGCAGGTTGCAGAGCGTGATCGCGGTCAGCATCACCCCGGCGACTTTGAAGATCACCGCCAGATTGCTGCCCAAGTTCTCCACATAGGCAAGCCCGAGCCCCATCAGAAACAGAATGAGGTAGACCATCTTGCCCAGACTCTGGTTGACCAGCTTGATCAGCCGGGCAGAGGAGAGGGGAATCAGATAGCCGATTGCCAGTGGCAACAGGATCAGCAACACATTGAGCAGCATCGAGGCCTCGATCACAAAAACTGATAAAAACACCACCTTATCATTACTTATTGGCTCTGTGTCACATATCTCTCGCTTTCATGGCCGAAAACAGCCCTTTTGGGGGCAGATTGTTACTTTTTTGCCACAACCTCTCTGTTTGATAAGGTTCTGTGCGAGCCCGAGTGCACCAATGAAATCAAGTTGATCCGATCGGGGGGCAGATATTTCGCTCGGCAAGGGGGTGCATAAAGCCATTTTGGTGCCGGTTTGGCACACATCACGCTTTTCTCTTGCCACTGATATGATTGGGGTATAAAAAGGCGTTATCGGAATAGCCATTGAAACGGCTGTTTATGCAAACAAAGTGCTGAAAAATACGCAAAGAGCGAATAAAAATAGAGCGAATCCCCTGAAGACCCTCGTTCTGTATTGTTTTTTCACTATCCGGGTGATATTTTCGCTGAAGGTTGCCATCGGTTAACTTTTTGTTAAATGGACGATGGTTGAGTCACGCCCCCTGCGGCGTCTAGGGACAGACAAGGTTGTAATGGATGAGCGACGTTGCCGCACTGGAAGTACGTGATCTGCACAAATATTTTGGCACCCACGAAGTGCTCAAGGGCATCGACATGACCGCCCACAAGGGGGATGTGATCTCCCTTATCGGCTCCTCCGGCTCGGGGAAGTCGACCTTTCTTCGCTGTATCAATCTGCTCGAAACCCCCTCATCCGGCACCGTCTCGCTCCATGGCGAGCTGATCCGGATGAAAACCAGCCGCGCCGGCGAGCGGTTGCCCGAGGATATGCGTCAGGTGGAGCGGATCCGCAGCCGACTGGCCATGGTGTTTCAAAGTTTCAATCTCTGGTCACACATGACCATCATGCAGAACATCATCGAAGTGCCAATCCAGGTGCTCAAGGTGCCTCGCGCCGAAGCATTGGCCAAGGCAGAGCAACTGCTCAACCGGGTTGGACTCTGGGAGCGGCGTGACTACTATCCCGGCCACCTCTCCGGTGGTCAGCAGCAGCGAGCCGCCATTGCCCGTGCGCTGGCGGTAGAGCCCGAGGTGATGCTGTTCGATGAACCCACCTCGGCGCTGGATCCCGAGCTGGTGGGAGAGGTGCTCGGCCTGATGCGCGAGCTGGCCGAAGAGGGGCGTACCATGCTGGTGGTGACCCACGAGATGTCGTTTGCCCGGGATGTGTCGAACAAGGTGATGTTTCTGCATCAGGGGCGGGTGGAAGAGGAGGGCAACCCCAAGGAGATTTTCGCCCATCCCAAATCCGAGCGGTTCAAGCAATTCATCTCCTCCATCTACTGATGGCGGGATGCCTGGTTACCCAATCAACTGTTTTATCAAGGAGAGATACATGAACAAGCTGATGCTGGCGACAGCCGTAGTTACTGCCCTCGCGTCTGGTAGCCTGATGGCCAAGGAGTGGAAAGAGGTCCGGATCGGGGTTGAGGGTGCCTATCCCCCCTTCTCCTGGACCGAGCCCAGTGGCGAGGTGAAAGGCTTTGATATCGACATCGCCAACGCCCTGTGCGAAGAGATGAAAGTGAAGTGCACCCTGGTCAAGCAGGACTGGGACGGCATCATTCCGGCGCTGCTGTCACGCAAGTTTGACGCCATCATCGCCACCATGGACATCACAGAAGAGCGCAAGAAGAAGGTGGACTTCACCCAGAAGTACCAGCACATTCCGGCCCGCTTTGCCGCCAAGAAGGGCACTGATGTGCAGCTCGACAAAGCCTTTATGGAAGGCAAGTCCGTCGCGGTGCAGCGTGCGACTTCCATGGATACCTTTATTACCGACAACTTCCCCAACGCCACCATCAAGCGTTACGGCACGGCCGATGAAGCTTATCTCGATCTGAAATCCGGTCGTGTGGACTATGTGCTGGCCGACTCTGCCGCCATCACCGACGGTCTGTTGAAGAAAGAGGGGGGTGATGCCTTCGAATTCGTCGGCCCGAAACTGACCGATCCCAAGTGGTTTGGCGAGGGTGCCGGTATTGCGGTGCGCAAGGCTGACAAGGATCTGAAAGAGAAATTCAACGCCGCCATTCTGGCGCTGCGTGCCAACGGCAAGTACAAGGAAATCAACGACAAGTACTTCGAGTTCGACGTTTACGGAGAGTAAAACAAAGAGGCGTTTACGGCGAGTAAGTCCAAAGACGTCTACGGCAAGTAACGACAGGTTGATCCCGTCAGTAGTCATCGGGCCCGTCACCTCCCTGAGGGAGTTTACGGGCCCGCATTGATTGCAATGGAGCTGCACATATTTCATTCGGACTGCTATGGAGCCTTCTGGTTAGCAGGTGCGTGAAGATTCAGTGGCGATGGAGCTGCATATGTTTGATTTGAAAGGATACGAAGCCTCGCTGCTGGAGGGCGCCTGGGTCACCCTGGAAGTGGCGCTGGCCTCCCTGCTGCTGGCGTTGCTGCTGGGGATGCTGGGGGCGCTGGCCAAACTCTCTCCCTACAAGTGGGCCCGGGCCATCGCCACCGGCTACACCACCATTATTCGCGGTATCCCCGATCTGGTGCTGATGATGCTGCTCTTCTTTGGCGGCCAGGTGCTGATTAACGGCATCTGCACCTGGGTCAACGAGACTTACAACAGCTGGTTACTGGAGAGCAATCCCAATCAGGAGTGGGTCTCCCTGCTTCCGGACTATATCGACATCAGCCCCTTTGTGGCCGGTGTCGCGACCATCGGTTTTATCTTCGGCGCCTACATGACCGAGACCTTTCGCGGCGCCATTCTGGCGGTGGACAAAGGTGAGCTGGAGGCCGCACGGGCTTTTGGCATGCGGGCTACCCAGGTGTTTGTGCGGATCCTCTTCCCCCAGATGATGCGCCACGCTCTGCCCGGGTTTGGCAACAACTGGCTGGTGCTGCTGAAAACCACCGCGCTGGTCTCCATCATCGGCCTTGATGACATGGTGCGCAAAGCCTCGCTGGCGGCGGGCTCGACCCAGCAACCCTTCACCTTCTACATGGCGGTGGCGTTGATCTTCCTGATCTTCACCGCAGTCTCCACCTCGGCGCTCAAGTGGGCCGAGCGTCATTACGCCATCAAGACGAGGTAAGCCATGGATTTCTCAATCATTCTCAAAGAGTGGCCCACCTACTGGGAGGGGCTCTATACCACCGTCTGGCTGGTGGCCCTCTCTCTGATCCTTGGGTTGATGCTGGCGGTGCCCATGGGCATCCTGCGCAATAGCCGCAACTGGCTGATCAAGGGGCCGATCTGGGCCTATATCTACTTCTTTCGCGGCACCCCGCTGCTGGTGCAGCTCTTTATCATCTACTACGGCGCCGCCCAGTGGGAGTGGCTGAAGAACAGTGCCGCCTGGTCGCTCTTCTCCGAAGCCTGGTTCTGTGCGCTGCTGGCCTTTACCCTCAATACCGCCGCCTATACCGCCGAGATCGTGCGCGGGGCGGTACACAATATGCCGCGTGGCCAGATTGAGGCAGCCAACGCCTTTGGCATGACCCGCTGGCAGACCCTGACCCGGATTATTTTGCCCAACTCGTTTCGTCGGGCACTGCCAGCTTACAGCAACGAGGTGATCTTCATGCTGCAGGGCTCGGCGGTGGCGGGCATCATCACCATCGTCGATCTGACCGGCGCGGCGCGGATCATCAACTCCCGCTACTACAGTCCGTTCGAGGCGTTTTTGACCGCAGGGCTGCTCTATATGCTGCTCACCTTTGTCATCGTCTGGCTGTTCAAGAAGTGGGAAGCGCGCTGGCACGCTCACCTGCGCCCGCGCAATGTGTAAGGGTTGAGCTGCCAAGATGAGCGAAAATGGCTCCGCCTGTTGCAGGCGGGGCCATTTTTTATCTTTATCCTCTGCCCGCCCGGTTTGCCAAATAGTGCCCGAGCAGGGAGAATGCAGCACTCCCGAGCGCAGTCAGTCGTTGGCTGCGTGCTTTATCCCCCAGTTCCCGAGGTTTTATGTACCGGATATTGTTTGAGCATCCCGCTTTCCTGGTTATCGACAAGCAGCCCGGCATCGGCATGCATGACGAGAAGGGCGACTGGGAGTCGGTCAATCCGGGACTGGTCAATCGGGTGAAGGCCGATACCGGGCTCACCCTCTATCCGGTACACCGGCTCGACAAGATGACCTCCGGTCTGGTGCTGCTGGCCCGCACCACGGAGGCGAACCGTGAGCTGAGCATGGCTTTTGCGGCCCGTGAGGTGAGTAAACAGTATCTGGCGCTCTCCGATCGTAAACCGAAGAAGAAGCAGGGTTGGGTGAAGGGGGATATGCAAAAGGGGCGCGGCGGCAGCTGGATGCTGGCGCGCACGCTGGATAATCCTGCTATCAGCTGGTTCGATTCACTGTCGGTGCGCGAGGGGCTGCGGCTCTATCGCATCAAGCCGCAGACCGGCAAGACCCACCAGATCCGGGTTGCCCTCAAAAGCATCGGCGCCCCCATTCTCGGGGATGAACGCTATGGCGGTACATCAGCCGATCGTGGCTATCTGCATGCCTGGCAGCTCAGCTTTACCCTGGCGGGCGAGCCCTTCGACTTTGTCTGCCCGCCCACGCAGGGGGCCGAGTTTGTCACCCCCGAGCTTACCGCGGCGATTGCCGCTCTTGCACCTTGAGGCTCCCATGATAAGCCGCTCGCCAGCTGAACCAGTGGTGCCGAAAGAGAGTGGGGGGAATCGAGAGTGCGGGGGGGCTGCACGCTGGATCCTGGCCGACTTTGACGACACCCTGGCTCCAGGCGACAGCCACGCCGGTCTGCTGCGCTATATCCTGCGCCGCCGGATCTGGCCGCTGCTGCTGTTGCCAGTGATTGCGCTGGGTGGGTTGGTCTATTTGTTACCAAGTCAGCTGCTACCCAGCCAGCGGCGGCGCGGAATCTCCCTTATCTGGTGGGCCATCACGTTGGGGCTTTCCCCTTTGGACTGGCGCAAGCTGGTGCGCGCCTATTGCCGCACCAGGCCGGGGCTGTATCGTCAGGCTCGCGAATTGCTGCAAAGCGAGGGGGCGCGCTGCTGGGTGATCTCCGCCAGTCCCTGCGCGCTGGTGCGAGCCCAGCTCTATCAGCAACTGCCCGGCCAGTTGCCCCACCGGATCATTGGCTCGCAGATGCACTACCGTTTTGGCGGCCTGATGCCGCGCTTCTATTGCCACGGTCAGCACAAGCTGCTGCCGGAGATTTGCGCCCTCGAGGCCGAGCTGGCCTTGAGCGACAGCCTGCACGATCTGCCGCTGCTGGGGTTGGGGAAAGAGGCGTGGTTGATCAATCCGACGCCTGTGCGACTGCAAAAGGCCCGGGCCTGCTTGCCCCATCTGATGGTCAAAAACTGGCAACTGTAAGGCAAAGCTGACAGTCCTGCGGGTCGTTACCGTTTGATCCGCAAGGCTGCGGCTTGAATGTCACAATCCATTTACATTCTTTGCTGTCAGCTGCGAAAAACTATCTGCAACCCGCCTCTTCTCTTCCTGCTACGCCCTGCTTCTAATGAAACAAGTTGTTAACACTTGCCGCGCCGCTGGGTGCCGCAATCCGTTTTAACCGAATCAAGAGCAAGGAGCGCCCGATGAATGCCACCTCTTCCGCCACCCATACCATCAATCCGTTAGGCACTGACGGTTTCGAGTTTGTCGAGTACACAGCCCCCGATGCCAAGGGGATTGCTGCCCTCAAGAGCCTGTTTGTTTCGCTCGGGTTTGCCGAGGTCGCCAAGCACAAACACAAGCAGTGCTGGCTCTACCGGCAGGGGGATATCAACTTTGTGGTCAATGCTGAGCCTCACTCCCAGGCGGAGCAGTTTGCCAGCCTGCACGGGCCGAGCGTTTGCGGCATGGCGTTTCGGGTGAGCGATGCGGGCAAAGCCCAGCAGTACGCCATCGCCAAGGGGGCAAAGCCTTTTGTCGGCAAGATTGGGCCGATGGAGCTCAATATTCCCGCCATCTACGGTATCGGCGAGAGCACCCTCTCCTTTGTCGACCGCTATGGCGACAAGGGCTCCATCTACGACGTGGATTTTGTTTTCTACCCCGACTGGCAGGCCCGGATGGCAGAGGTGGATGCTGGTCTCATCGAAATCGATCACCTGACCCATAACGTGCATCGCGGCAATATGGATGTCTGGTCCAATTTCTACGAGCGGATCGGCAACTTCCGCGAAATTCGCTACTTCGATATCGAGGGCAAGCTGACCGGGCTGCATTCACGCGCCATGACCGCTCCCTGCGGCAAGATCCGCATCCCCATCAACGAGTCGGCGGATGACAAGTCCCAGATCGAGGAGTACCTGCGTCAGTACAAGGGGGAGGGGATCCAGCACATCGCCATGGCCTCCAGCGATATCTACCACACCATCCGCACCCTGCGCAGCCGCGGTACCGGCTTTATGCCGACGCCCGATACCTACTACGAGAAGGTGAACAGTCGGGTCGAGGGGCATCAGGAGGATCTGGCGGCCCTCAAAGAGCTGCGCATCCTCATCGACGGCTCCCCTACCAAAGATGGCATCCTGTTGCAGATCTTCACCGATACCGTGATAGGCCCGGTCTTCTTCGAGATCATCCAGCGCAAGGGTAACGAAGGGTTTGGCGAGGGCAATTTCAAGGCACTGTTTGAATCGATCGAGCTGGACCAGATCCGCCGCGGCGTGCTGGATGGCGGTGAGGATGAGAAGGGGGCCCGCAAAGAGGGAGCGAGCAATGCGTAACTGGATTAACTTTCCCCACCGGGAGGGAACCCACTCCCGACAGGCCCATGCCGACCTGCCGGAGCAGGCCATCTATGAGCGCGAGCTGGGGCGTAGCGGCTTTTTCGGCCCCGCCACCCACATGCACCACAAACATGCCCCCACCGACTGGAGCAGTTGGGAGGGGCCGTTGCGGCCACGGCTGTTTGACCTCAATGCCCTCCAGGAGGAGGTAAGCTCGCTCTCTCCATGGGTGGCTCCCGACATTCTTAGCAACCCCCACTGCCGCTATCGCATCTGGCGGCTCTCCGAGGCGATGCCGTTTCTGGTGCGCAACGCCGATGGCGACGAGCTGCTCTTTATCCACGAAGGGAGCGGCGAGCTCTTCTGCGACTACGGCCACCTGACTCTTCGCGATGGCGACTACGTGGTGATCCCCCGTGGCACCATGTGGCGCATCGAGCCGACGGCGCCCCTGTTCATCCTGATGATCGAGGCTACCAACGACAGCTACCAGCTGCCGGACAAGGGGCTGGTGGGCAATCACGCCATCTTCGACCCGGCGGCGCTCGATGTGCCCGCCATCAATGAACGCTTTTTAGCCCAGCAGGATGAGAATCCCTGGTCGCTGCAGGTGAAGCGCCACGATCAGGTGTCGGTCATCACCTGGCCGTTCAACCCGCTGGATGCACAAGGGTGGCACGGCGACTTGTGCGTGGTGCGCCTCAACTGGCGGGATATCCGCCCGCTGATGAGCCACCGCTACCATCTGCCGCCATCGGCTCATTCGACCTTTGTGGCGAGCCGCTTCGTGATTTGCACCTTTGTGCCGCGCCCCATCGAGAGTGACCCCGGCGCCCTCAAGGTGCCCTTCTATCACAGCAATGACGATTACGACGAGGTGCTCTTCTACCATGCAGGGGACTTCTTCAGCCGGGACAATATCGAGCGGGGCATGGTCACCTTCCATCCCGCCGGTTTCACCCACGGCCCCCATCCCAAGGCGTTTGCGGCAGGGCAGGCCTATGCCAAGAAGTTCACCGACGAGGTGGCGGTGATGCTAGATACCCGCGATGCGCTGAACGTCGGCAGTCTGTGCGAAGGGATCGAGAACACCCGGTATGTCTCCAGCTGGCAGCGACCGGACGCTGCTGCCGGCAAATAAGGAATCGCTTATGAAATTGGCAACATTGAACAATGGCAAGCGCGATGGCGCTTTGGTGGTGGTGAGCCGGGATCTGACCCGGGCAGTGCGGGTGAGCGAGATAGCCCCGACTTTGCAGGCCGCCCTCGATGAGTGGGCCGAGGTTGCCCCCAGGCTTGAGGCTGTCTATCAGCAGCTTAACGAGGGCCGTGTGGCCGAGGCGTTCCCCTTTGACGAAGCGTCTTGCCTCTCTCCCTTGCCGCGTGCCTATCAGTGGGCCGATGGCAGCGCCTACGTCAACCACGTGGAGCTGGTGCGCAAGGCTCGCGGCGCCGAGATGCCGGAAAGCTTCTGGCACGATCCGTTGATGTATCAGGGGGGCTCCGACAGCTTTTTGGCTCCCCGTGGGCCGATTGTCATGGGCTCCGAGGAGTGGGGGATCGATTTCGAGTCGGAGGTGGCCATCATCACCGACGATGTGCCGATGGGGGTGAGCCCGCAGGGGGCCGCCAGTCACGTCAAACTGTTGATGCTGGTCAACGATGTGAGCCTGCGCAATCTCATTCCGGGGGAGCTGGCCAAGGGATTTGGTTTCTTCCAGTCCAAGCCGTCCAGCGCCTTCTCGCCGGTGGCCATCACCCCGGACGAGCTGGGGGATGACTGGCGCGATGGCAAGGTGCTGCTGCCCCTGCGCACCCATCTGAACGGCGCCCTGTTTGGCGCACCGGATGCCGGGGTGGACATGACCTTCAACTTCTTTGAACTGATTGCCCACGCCGCCAAGACAAGACCGCTCGGGGCGGGTTGCATCATCGGCTCGGGCACCGTCTCCAACTACGATCGCAGCGCCGGTTCATCCTGCATCGCCGAGCGCCGCATGCTGGAAATTCTTGATTGTGATCAAGCTACAACCTCCTATTTGCAGTTTGGTGATAGAGTGTCGATCTCGATGGAAGATCGCTCTGGCCAAAATCTGTTTGGCACCATCTCTCAACAGGTGGTGCCAGCGAGCGGTCAGGGAGGTTGATGGCCAGCGCCGGTTGGCGGCAAGGATATTCCGGATATGTCCGGATCACGACGAGCCCTCAACCGGTGCCGGGTACACAAGGAGGCAGGTGGCGAGCACCTGCCGGGCTTCGGGCCCAGATAAGATGCAGGGACAGATTATGTTGCAGTTGTTTGGCTATTGGCGTTCGTCGGCAAGTTTTCGGGTACGGATCGTGTTGCAGCTCAAGGGGCTCGCCTACGAGCAGCATCCCATCAATTTGCGGCAAGGCGAGCAGTGCGAGAAGGCCTATCGCCGGATCAATCCGCAAGGGCTGGTGCCGTTTCTGGTGGATGGCGATGTGCAGCTCGGTCAGTCGGTCGCCATCATGGAGTACCTTGACGAGACCTATCCCGCCTACTCCCTGATGCCCTCTTCCCCCGACGCGCGGGCCCGAGTGCGCCAGATCGTCAACATGATCGCCTGCGATATCCACCCGCTCAACAATCTGCGGGTGCTCAACTATCTGGAAGAGCACTTCAGGGCCAACAACGAGCAGGAGGCTTGCTGGTATCGCCACTGGATTGACGAGACCTTCACCGCCCTCGAACAGCTGTTGATGACCACCGCCGGTGTCTACTGCGTCGGCAACGAAGTGACCCTGGCCGACTGCATGCTGGTGCCCCAGGTCTACAACGCCCGCCGCTACGACATGACCCTGGACGATTACCCCACTATCCGCCGCATCGTCGCCAACTGCGAACAGTTGCAAGCCTTTATCAAGGCCGCCCCCGCAAACCAGTCGGACGCGCAGTGACAACCTGACTTAACGAACATCGCGGGATGGCATCAACACGCCATCCCACGCGTCACATCTCCTCATCTCTTTATTCCCCTCTCTGTGCGCTTTGTGTTCTTCGTGTTGACGGCTGAATGTCGCCAATAATCCTTCTTTTGTCACACTTATCAACATTTTGCATTGACTTAGTCTTTATTGTTGGTGTTTTGGGCTGTCAGTCACACTCAAGTCAGTTGATTGGGCCTAGTATCGCCACGCCAGCGGAACAGCTGAAAGCAGAAATGCGTACAGGTCGCCTATCAGGGGGCCTTGGCTACCTCCCTGGTTTCCATGGTTTATTCGCACTGCTCTTTTTCGTGTTTACGGTTTGATGGCCCGCACTGTCCGGCCCGTGTCACCGCGCAGATCCCTTGTGACAGCGGCAGGTTGACTGGCGCGCCACCGCTTATTTGCAACCACTCTGTGCAACAAGGAGATCTCATGTATTCCTTCAAAAAGTGCGTCGTCGCACTCTCCATCAACCTTGCTCTCTTCTCGTCGGCGTTCGCCTGTACCACCTTGCTGGTCGGCAGTGAAGCCAGCGCCGATGGCTCCATGATGGTGGCCCGCAGCGCCGACAGCGATGCCCTGAAAGCCCAGCATTTCGTGATCCATCCGGCCAAGCAGGGGCAGAGCGGTATGCACAGCTCCAAGGCTCACAATGGCGCCAATGATTTCAGCTACCCCTTGCCGAAAAACTCCCTGCGCTATACCACGGTACCGAACTGGAAGACCCAGCTGCATGGCGCCACCGGGTTCAACGAGAAGGGAGTCGGGGTGAGCGGCACCGAGTCCATTTTTGCCTCACCCGAAGCGCTCGCCTTTGACCCCTATGTGGAAGATAAGGGGATCACCGAGGATGACATTCCCGATGTGTTGCTCTCCCGGTCCACATCGGCCCGCGAGGCGATCTCGTTGCTTGGCAACATCATCGAGACCATAGGCGCGGGAGAGGGATTTGGTGTCGCCGTGGTGGATGATAACGAGCTCTGGTATCTGGAGACCGCCACCGGCCACCACTGGATGGCGCAGCGTCTGCCGAAAAATCACTACTTTGCCACCGGCAATCAGGGCCGCCTGCAGCAGTACGATCCCGCCAGTGCCGATATGATGGGATCGAAAAATCTGATCGAATTTGCCACCGAGAAGGGGCTCTACCATCCGCAAAAGGATGGGGCGTTCAACTTCTCGAAAGCCTATACCCGCGATGACGAGCGGGACCGCACCTATAACGATCCGCGGGTCTGGACCATCCAGCAGATGTTCAACCCCTCGCTCAAGCAGGCGGTGGATGCCGGTCGTCAGTTCCCGGTCACCCTCGCCCCCGAGAAGAAGATGACGCTGGAGGAGGTCAAGGCGGTGCTGCGCAATCACTATGACGGCACCGAACACGATCCCTACAGCAAGGGGTTGAACGGTCAGGAGCCGTGGCGCCCAGTCAGTGTGTTCCGTACCTACGAGTCCCACGTGATGCAGGTACGCCCCTGGATGCCGCGTGAGGTGGGGGAGGTGACCTATGTGGGCCTCGGCATGGCAGATCTGACCGCCTTCGTTCCCTACTACAGCGGTCTGGAAGCCTATCCGGCGCACTATGCCATGGGTAGCGACAAGGCCGACAGCGACTCCATCTACTGGAAATATCGCAAGCTGCAGACCCTGATAATGACCGATTACCCCAAATTGGCCCCCATAGTGAAGCAGGCTTACCAGAGCTGGGAGGCGAAGATTGCCAAAGAGCAGAAAGAGATGGAAGCCAACTATCTGAAAACGGTCAAAACCGACAAGGCCGCCGCCAACAGCATGCTCAACGACTTCAATCTGCGGGTGATGAAGGAGGCCGAAATGCTGACCGACGATCTCACCAACCAGATCTTCACGGTGCGCACCCAAGATATTCAGACCGATATTTTCTTCGCCAACAAAGCGAAAAAGGACTGATTGCACCCCATGATGTGGTGGGGCGGCAGAGCGTGTCGTCATCCATGTCTTGAGTATGGTGATCTTCTCACTGTCACCTTTGTTATCAGAAGACGACATAACGAAAAGCCTTCACGGGAGTGAAGGCTTTTTTGCAGAGTGTGTTCAGATGAGCACAGACGAAGTCTGTCTGGCTAAAAACGGTACTCGATATGGAGGGTATGGCTGTCCAGCCCCGGGTTCTTGTCATACATATAGGCGTTGGACATGTGCTCATACTGATAGCCGATCAGCCAATTCTTGGTGATGGCGTAACCGAGGCCGATACCCAGAGCGAACTGCAAGGGACCGCCGTAATCCTTGTAGCCGTGGCCGCGGGTGCCAAATTGATACTGATCGAGCCAGACCATTTCGCCGGGGATCCAGGTCACCCAGTTACCCCATTGGCATTCGATACGGGCACCGCCTCCCAGTCTTGCTGTCTCTTCATCTTCTAACTTGAGGGTACCGCCACGCACTCCCAATCCAAATTGACAGGCCGAGTCTCCCCAGCGCCAGAACATGTGGTGAAACTTGGCATCGGCGATCTTGATGTCAAGCTTTTCATTGTTGAACGCCTTGCCCAGCTGCAGGGCAAGAATATTGTCATTGGCCACGGCCCCTGTGCTGGTGAGCAGTGAAACCAGCAGGCCAATCCTTGATAGAGTGTTAGCGTCCATGCCCCCTCCAATGTCGTTGAGACCCTGTGGTGCCGATTCAATCGGACACATATCAGGCATAGTCAACAGGCAATAACCCTGTCAATCACGGCCAGAAAAACTAAAAAAAACCATGTTGGCGAATAAATGGTCTATCACTTTTATGTTCTCAATAACGGGGGAAAAACGGAGTCTGGCTGAACGTTATTTGAACAGTTTGTTATGTGTGATGTTAATGGCGGTCACTTTTCAGGCAATGGCTGAGTGGATTGATGGGGATATCAGAGAGGTTGCCGAACTCGAATAAAGTATTGCCAACCATATTTTAATTGAAAGTTCAATGGATGTGACTCACAAAAATTAATTTCTTTTTGGAGGAGCGAGGGATAATTAAGAAATTTCTAAATTAATCTTGCTTGTCGTCAAAAATATTTACACCGTACGAATACATTTATTACCAATGCTGCTTTGAGTGTAAATCTTTTAAAAACAGAGTCTTGTGTCCCTCTTTGTCGTGTGAAGAATGCAGGTGAGTTTTTTGAGTGTTGACCCAATTGTGGCTAATTGATAGCATTCGAAAAAAATGAGAATAAACATGATATACGTCACATTGTGACGTTCTCATGCACGGGGTGGGTGCTTACATTGCAATCAATTTCTGTCTGCTTTTTGAGCTGGCAGGCATCGTTATTTTCCCTCCTGTTTTAGTTTTACATCCATTTTGTCTGTTTTTTGTCCGGGAAGATGTCATTGCCGTGCGGTAGCTATGGCAAAAAAACAGTGTTTCGCATCAACATCGCTACATCTTTACAGCAATTGAGCAGCATTGCTCATTTTAGAGCTCATGCCTACTTCTGATGAGACTATTGCTGTTCTGTCTGAGATCCATCATATATCGTGTCTTGCTCGATTCACTCAGAACATTCTGAAATGTGTGCTGTAAATGGTAATTTTTTGAGCAAAGCCCTCTTGTTCAGACTGCCTGGTATCGCTTCGCAGTCTCGGCAGATTGTCTGTTGATGAGGAACTCAAAACCCGCTTTTGCAGTTGCAGGGCTGGGGATGAACAGCCACATGTCAGTTCGTTTTTTGGTCATGAAAGATAATGAGTCGATCGGCAATAGCGTTGCCAGACCATAAGGCGACCTGGCTTTAACAGATCAACACTTGACTCCATGGGAAATATTGACACATGAATTTTGCAACCCGGTTATTGGCCATATCGTTAGCCATACAAGTTGGTGGCTGTGCATATGAGCCAAAGCAGGTAGAAGCGTCTCGTCCTCTCGTCAACCCGTCTGTTGCTACCGAATTGTATGCCATGCCTCCCGATCTGCAGCAGGCGCTGAATACATTGCCACAAGGCGCTGCATTCAGTAGAAACAATGTTACCTATACCCTGGGGCAACGCTATGTTTCGGCTCTGGGTCTTGAGTGCGTTGAGTTGTTGTTTAACAGCATGCAAGGCCATTCGCAAAGGCGCGCGGCATGCAAGACTGAAGAACAATGGTATCTGATACCTCAACTGGAACAGACCTCTGTCAGCAACCTTCTTGCTGAGCAATAAAATGAAGGCACATGTTTTGAACAAAATGAAAATTTATCAGCTCGGCACACTTCTGTTTCTCATCAGTACATCCTGCGCAACCATGGCCATTGCCGCCCCGGATTTAGCGCAAGCAAATGGATCATCATTTGGTTACACCCTTTCAGGAAAGGCTGCTGAAAACACCGGCACCCAGCTTGGTGGTCAAGCAGCACTGAGTGGGCAGGCCAACACAAGTTCAACGACCGGGAGTTTTACTCAACAGAATCGTCAAGGGATGTTGTTACCCGGTGAGGCAGATGTACGTAAATTACTGCCCCTGGCAGAGGCTGGATTACCTCCTCCCTATGGCGCCAATCTGTTTGCCGGTGGCTATGAGACCGAACGCAGCGATGGCTTGAATGACAATTATCTGATAGCGCCAGGGGACAAGCTTAATATCTGGATCTGGGGGGCCGTCAATTTTTCAAATGTAGTGACGGTAGATAATCAGGGCAATATTTTCATCCCTGATGTCGGCCCGATAAATGTCAAGAATGTACCTGCCAGCCAGGTCAATAATCTGGTGACCAGCAGAATTGGCGATGTTTTTACAAATAATGTCAATATCTACGTCAACCTGCTGACAACAACTCCCGTGAGTGTGTTTGTCACTGGCCCGGTAATACGGCCAGGCCAGTATGCGGGTCAATCTTCTGACAGTGTGCTCTATTTTCTAAAGCGGGCTGGGGGGATCGACTCGGAGCGCGGCAGCTATCGTCAAATAAAGGTATTACGCCAGAATCAGGTCATCCAAAAAATCGATCTGTATGAATTCATGCAGCAGGGCAAAATGCCCAAGCTCTCTTTTAAAGATCAGGATGTCATCCTGGTAGAGCCACAGGGCCCGATGATAAATGTCGCAGGCAAGGTTCGTAATCCCTTCCGTTTCGAATTGACTCAGCGCAATACGCTAGGCTCGGAGCTGGTCAACTATGCACTGCCGCTTGCCAAGGTGAGCCATGTCGGGGTGATAGGTGACCGTCCAAGTGGTCCATTCTCCATCTATTTACCTTACAAGGATTTTGCCAGCCTCCAGCTTAAGGATGGTGACAAAGTCTTGTTCAACGATGACATGCATGCTCAGGTTTATGATGTGCAGGTCGCTGGTAGCTATATGGGGCCTTCATATTTCACTGTGCGCAAGCAGACCAAGCTGCATGAGCTGCTCAACCATATTCCCATTGATCCACAGCTTGCCGATTACCAATCCATCTACCTGATGCGCAAGAGTGTTGCTGCGCGGCAAAAAGAGATGTTGGAAGAGTCGCTCAACCGGTTGGAGCGCAGTGTGTTTACTGCTCCTGCCAGCTCGGATGGTGAAGCGGCGATCCGTGCCAAAGAGGCAGAACTGGTGATGCGCTTTGTCGAAAAAGCCAGAAAAATCCAGCCACTTGGCAAGGTGGTGGTCGCAGACAAGGGGATTGTTGCGAACATTCAGCTGGAACAGGGTGACCAGATTGTCATACCGAACAGAACGGACCTGATCCAGGTCGGTGGGGAAGTATTGATGCCGCAAGCTGTGGTCTATAACGCCAATGCAACTCTCGATGACTATGTGGCCTGGGCGGGTGGATTTACCGAGCGTGCGAATGACCAGCGGATTGCCGTGGTTCATGCCAACGGGTTGGTGGAGTTTAAAGATAAGGGGAGTGTCCAGCCCGGTGATCAGATCCTGGTGTTGCCCAAGGTCGACAGCAAAACCATGCAATCGGTCAAGGATATTACCCAAATCATTTATCAGATCGCCGTGGCTGCTAACGTAGCAATTAACTAAGCCGCTTCTTGCTGTAAAAAAGCAGACTCGCGAATGGGCGAGTCTGCTATGGGTAAAGCGAACTAATGAATAAACCGATTCTTAATCAAACGCCGCGCACATCCTTGCAGGTGTTGCGAGATGTTGTCTTTGGCCTGCTTATTCGTGAGCTTAAAACCCGCTTTGGTAGTTACCGGTTGGGTTATGCCTGGGCTCTGCTGGATCCGCTGCTAATGATTGGTTTTTTCAGCCTGATTTTTGGTCTGCGGAACCACAGTGGCTTTGGTGGGGCACCGGCACCACTCTTTATCACCGCCGGGTATTTGCCCTTTCTCTTTTTTAGAAATGTGGTGAGTAAACTGCAAACGGCAGTTAGCTCCAATATGGGGCTGTTTTGCTACCGTCAGGTCACCCCATTCTCGACCTTCATCGCGCGCTTTATGCTCGAAACCATGGTGGGGATGATGGTGGGGGGGGTATTGATATTGGGGTTAATCTGGTTTGGTTTTGATGCCATCCCCGCCGACCCGCTGCAGGTGCTTCTTATCTATCTGCTTCTGATGGTATTCTCGTTTTCCCTCGGCATTGTTTTTTGTGTTATCTGCAACTTGATGCAAGAGGCCGACAAGTTTCTCGGTCTGCTGATGATGCCATTGATGTTTGTCTCTTGTGTCATGTATCCGCTGGCCACCATTCCGGCCCAATATCGGCACTGGTTTTTATGGAATCCGCTGGTGCATGCCCTCGAGCTGATTCGCAGTGGCTGGATTGCCGGCTATAGCAGCCCATATGTTAGTTGGGAGTATCTGGCTGCGGTCACCCTGATACTGCTCACCTTCGCCATGAGTTGCTATCGGTTAAGCCACCGCCGCTTGATTGCCAGTTAAAGTGATCCACATGATTGTTCTTGATTCAGTTACCAAGTATTACCCGACCAAATTTGGTCGTAACTATGTGCTGCGCGATGTATCGCTCACCCTGCCTCAGGACCGCAATATCGGCATTCTGGGGGTCAACGGGGCGGGCAAATCGACCCTGCTACGACTGCTCGGGGGCATGGATATGCCCAACCGTGGCAAGGTGAGCCGGCATTGCCGGGTCTCCTGGCCACTGGCATTGGGGGGCGGTTTTCAGGGCAGCATGACGGGGCGTGAAAATACCCGCTTTGTTTGCCGCATCCACGGGGTACGCGAGACAGCTGCCGTGGAAGAGTGGGTCAAGGAGTTCTCGGAAATCGGTCAGCATTTCGAGCTGCCAATCAAGGGATACTCCAGTGGTATGCGTTCCAAATTTTCCTTTGCGGTTAGCATGGCGTTTGATTTCGATATCTATCTGACTGACGAAATCACCTCGGTGGGGGATGCCCGCTTTAAACAGAAGTGTATCGATGTATTTAACCAGAAACGTGAAACTGCCAGCCTTATTATGGTGTCGCACGATATGAAAAACCTGCGTCAGCAGTGTGATATGGGTATTTTATTACGAAATAGCCGATTGGAGGTATTTGACAATATCGACGATGCGATCCGTATTTATCAAAATCTATAATAAGCACAATTAAACATGACACAACCTATCAGAACAGAAAAGCCATCACGCTTCGTGCGGAAGCTTCGCAAACTTGGCAAAGAGCCGAAGCGTTTCTTCATTGATTCCAACGGTTATAAAATTGCCCACAGGTCCTGGCAACAGAGTCTGAAACTGGGCAGCTTTTTGTGGGTTGTAGCCTGCTTTACCATGGCATCGATCTATTTTGGCGGGATTGCTTCAGACCGTTATGTCAGCCGAAGTGACATCATTATCAAGCAGGCAGATCAGATCAAAATGTTGCCCGATGCTCTGTCTATGCTGGGGCTGGGTGGTAGCAATCATCAGGACGTATTGCTGGTACAAGAGTACCTGCGCTCCTGGGATCTGCTGGCCAAGCTGGATCGCGAATTGGCGCTCAAAGCGCACTACCAAAGCCATGATGCCGACTTCTTCTCCCGTTTATCGGGGGAGGCGACCCGCGAAGAGTTTCTTGAATATTACCGTGATCACCTGACCTTGCGTCTTGATGAACTCTCCGGGGTATTAACTATCGAACTGCAGGCTTTTGATCCCGTATATGGCCAGCAGGTAGTGAGCATGATGCTGAAAGAGGCGGAAGGTTTTATCAACAAGCTGGGCCACCAGGTCGCCATGGATCAGCTTGCGTTTGTCGAGCAAGAGGTTAACCGTTCCCATCAACGCTTGCAGGCAGAGAAAGCCAAGGTACTGGCGTTTCAAAATAGCCATCAGCTAATCAGCCCGGAATCGACCAGCACTGCACGCCTTGGTGTGGTCAGTGAAATTGAAGCCGAGCTGGTGCGCCAGCAGGCAGAACTGAAGCAATTGCGCAGTTATATGAAAGAGAGCGCACCAGGGGTGGTATCGGTGCAAAGTCGTGTTGATGCATTAAGCAAGCAACTGAAACAGGAAAAGGCGAAATTGACCACCAATGATGCCGGTGCTGGCACTCAGTTGGCACCTGAGGCAATGAACGAAATCACTGCCCAATATATGGATCTGAAAACCCAGGCCACTCTGGCTGCTGATCTCTACAAGACGGGCCTTATCAGTCTGGAGCAAGCCCGCGTTGAGGCATATCGCAAGCTGAAACACCTGCTGGTCGTGACGCAGCCAACCTTGGCGGAAGAAGCCGAATACCCACGCCGCTTGTATAACCTGGTCACAATTGGTGTTCTGCTTTGCCTCTTCTATGGCCTGATTGTTATGGGGCTGGCGACCTTGCGTGAACACCAGGATTGATAAGGTGATGCAAGATAGGTCAGAACTGTATTCTTGGCAGATGAGAATATCATCTGCCAAAGAGATAACGTTGAGGAATGAGGTCTGCCTGTCAGAATATAGCCAAGCGACTATTGTATATAAATTTATTGGTTTTTTGATAAAAACCAGCATGCTATTCATATTCCACGCTATATAGATAATAGGTGGCTATGATTTTCACTTTATTATATGTGTGGATCAATTTCTTTGGGCAATAATAAACGACCATGTATTGCTTTAGTGGCCGACCAGTTTACTACATTCAGTTTGGCTCCAGACGCAGATTTAATTCAAATAACACCGATAGATTGGCAATGGAAGTTAAGATTTTACAAACCTGACTTTTTATTTGTCGAATCAGCCTGGCGTGGTTATAAGGATAGCTGGAAAGGGAAAATAGCCAGTTATGCCAATAGTTCGCCCAATAAACCAGAGCTGCGGAGGTTGCTGGAATTCTGCCAAAAGCGGAAAATCACAACAATTTTCTGGAACAAAGAGGATCCGTTTCACTTCGAACGCTTTGCTGATGCGGCCGCGTTGTTTGATGTGGTCTACACCACGGATTCCGGCTCACTGGAGCGCTATCATGCGCTCCCCCATCAGCGTTTTCAGCATGTCGGTGTGCTGATGTTTGCTGCCCAGCCACGCTGGTATCAACCTGCAGAGAAGGGAGTGCGCGGTCAGGAGGTCGCATTTCTGGGGGGCTATTATGGTAACGAGCTGGCTGAGCGAAGCAGGGTTCAGGAGGATATTCTTCTGGCATTGCGAGATAAGAATCTGATTATTTTTGACCGGTTTTGGCAGAAGGGAAATGGCTGCAGCTATCCTGAGCAACTACAACCTTACTGTAAACCTGCGATCACTCAAATGTCGGTTGCCAAGGCATATCAGCAATATCAAATATATTTAAACTTCAATACGATTAGTCAATCTTCAACCATGCTATCCCGTCGGGTGTTTGAATTGGCCGCTGCTGGCTGCCCTATTATCAGCACCCCTTCGATCGCCATGGATAACATTTTTGGCAAGAGCATTGTCGCAGTGCAGGATGGTGCTGCGGCGCGCGAATGGTGTGAACAATTACAAAAAAACGTTCGACTAAGAGACGAATTGGGTCAAAACGCGATGGAAATCGTGCTGGCCCAACACACCTGGCAACACAGGCTGACACAGCTCAACAGTGAACTCAGTCTTTATTAGTTAATTTCGGATAGATAAAACCAATTAGCTCACACGGGAGTGATTATTATGCCAATTAAGGCGCAGCGAGTATTGATCGTTTTTGGTACCAGACCGGAAGCCATCAAGATGGCCCCTATCGTCAAGGCTTTCCAGGCCAATCGCAAGGTTGACGTGCGGGTCTGTGTGACCGGGCAACACCGGGAGATGCTGGATCAGGTTCTCAACCTGTTCGAAATTGAACCGGAATATGATCTCAACATCATGAAGCCGGGCCAGGATCTGACCGATGTCACGACCGCCATCTTGCAGGGGCTCAAACCCGTTTTTGCCGAGTTCAAACCGGACCGCATTCTGGTGCATGGTGACACGGCTACGTCGTTTGCGGCGACACTGGCCGCCTACTACCACCGTATCGCGGTTGGCCATGTTGAAGCAGGGCTGCGCACCGGCAACATCTACTCTCCCTGGCCGGAAGAGGGGATGCGTCGTTTGACTGGCGGCATCGCCGATCAACACTACACCCCGACGATCAGCTCGCTGAAAAACCTCATCATGGAGAACATCGCTCCGGAGACCATCTTCGTCACCGGTAACTCGGTGATCGACGCCTTGATTGAGGTTTCCCAACGCATTGATAAAAACCTTGGCATGAAGGCTGAACTGGCCGCGCGCTTCCCTTTCCTCGACAAGAGCAAGAAGCTGATCCTGGTCACCGGCCATCGCCGCGAAAACCATGGCGATGGCTTTGAGCGGATCTGCAAGGCGCTCTCCGTACTGGCCCAGCGTGATGATGTGCAAATCGTCTATCCGGTGCACCTCAACCCCAATGTACAAGAGCCGGTCAACCGCAACCTCAAGGGTCTCGACAATGTACATCTGATCGAGCCGCAAGATTACCTGCCGTTCGTCTATCTGATGAAGCAGAGCTACCTGATCCTGACCGACTCGGGCGGTATTCAGGAAGAGGCGCCCACCTTGGGCAAACCGGTGCTGTGCATGCGAGATACCACAGAGCGTCCTGCTGCCGTCAAGGCGGGAACAGTTCGTCTGGTGGGGACCTGTGACGAGACTATCGTTGCAGAAACCGTTCGCCTGCTGGATGACGAGCTGGCCTACCAGGTGATGAGCCATGCCAACAACCCCTATGGGGATGGCAGAACCAGTCAACGCATCGTTGAGGCTGTCATTGGCCTGAGCGGCGCCCTCGGCCAGCAGATTGACAGCAGCCTGCAAGTGGCCTGATTTACAGATTACATAACTGTCCTTGGGGGCATATTTGCCCCCTGTTTTACTTTTGAGAGCACAAGATAATGAAATTCGAAACCATCTCCGTCGTTGGTCTGGGCTATATCGGTTTGCCAACAGCAGCAGTCATCGCTAGCAACGGCATTCGGGTTATCGGTGTCGATGTCAACCAGCATGCGGTAGACACCATCAATCAGGGCAAGATCCATATCGTGGAACCGGGCCTGGAAGATCTGGTCAAGCAAGCGGTGCAGGATGGCCACCTGAGCGCACACACCAGCCCGCAGAAGGCGGATGCCTTCCTGATTGCTGTGCCGACCCCGTTCAAGGGTGAAGATCACGAACCGGATCTGAAATATATCGAGAGTGCTTCCCGTGCCCTGGCGCCCATGCTGGAGAAAGGCAATCTGGTGGTACTGGAGTCCACTTCTCCGGTGGGGGCCACCGAACAGATGGCCAAATGGCTGGCCGAAGAGCGCAGCGATCTGACCTTCCCGCACACAGTGGCAGAAGGCCAGACCCCTGACATCTTTGTTGCCCACTGCCCGGAGCGCGTGTTGCCCGGTCAGGTGATCCGCGAGCTGGTGGAGAACGATCGCATCATCGGTGGCATGGACAAGGCCAGTACCGAAGCCGCCACTCAGGTCTACAAGATGTTTGTCAAGAAGGGTGAGTGCATTGCCACCGAAGCGCGCACCGCCGAGATGAGCAAGCTGACCGAGAACGCTTTCCGTGATGTCAATATCGCCTTTGCCAACGAACTGTCGCTGATCTGTGACCAGCAGGGCATCAATGTGTGGGAGCTGATCTCCCTTGCCAACCGTCACCCGCGAGTCAATATTCTGCAACCGGGTTGCGGCGTGGGTGGCCACTGCATCGCAGTTGATCCCTGGTTTATCGTCAACCAGAATCCTGACACTGCCAAAATCATCCACCAGGCTCGCCTGGTCAACGACTACAAGCCGCACTATGTGGTGGCGCAGGTAGAAAAAGCGGTTGCCGGTCTGAGCAATCCGAAAATTGCCTGTCTGGGTCTGGCCTTCAAACCGGATATCGACGATCTGCGTGAGAGCCCGGCGCTGGATATCACCAAGACCCTGGCAAATAACCCGGCTTATAAAATTCTGGCGGTTGAGCCCAATATCGAAGCACTGCCGCCGGTACTGGAAAACCGTAACAACGTCGTTCTTTCCACACTATCCAATGCCCTGCAACAGGCTGATGTCATCGTGATTTTGGTCAAGCACAAGCAATTCCTGGGCATGACCCTGCACGATGCAAGGTCCAGCGAGATACTCGACTACGTTAACGCCATTCAGTAATTAACTACGGGGCCATGTCAACATGGCCCCGTTCACATATATAAAAAATATGAAAAAACAAATAAATAATAGAATTAAAAAGAGAAAGACAGCTGCAACGTCAAAAGCTGATCTGATAAAGCAACTGGATATTGCGACCAATACGTCTGCAGAAAAGATAGATCTTCTTGAAGGTGAGGTTTCTCTATCTAAAACCCAATTGCATGAAGCCAGGGTTAAATATAGAAACATTACCCAGCAGGTCGCCAATTATAAGGGGAAAGTCTCACTCCTAGAAAAGGAGTATGATGAAGTTCGTGTACAGAGGGATGCTCTTGAGGCACAGCTTCACCAGCTTAATAATCAGGTTGAGCAACTCAATGAACACCTATTGAAAAAAGACAGCATCCTGTCTGTCAATACGGCGATAACACAATCTATTCAGTCTGATCAAGAACACATGAAAATGGACTTCTTGCGTTCAAGGCTTGCCCTTCATGAGATGAGGCAAGAGTTGGCGCGTGTTCATCATGAACTGGAAGAGCAGCGGATGAAAGCTGCCAAACTTAAAAATACCCTCTCTTATCAACTCGGCCACGCACTTATTTTCTCGACCAAGAGCTGGAAGGGCTTCTTCTCTTTACCACTCAAATTATTGGCACTGAAGAAGACAGCTAAAGAACGTCGTGGAATTACCTCATCCCCAAACATCTTGCCCAAGTTACTGCTTGACACGACAGGTGCTACCAGTCGTGCCGATCTGATTCATCTTGAACGTGCTATCGAGAAACTGGTTTTGGATACGGGCGATGGTATCTCCAACGCGTTAAGACGTCTAAAAGTCGCCAGTATTATGGATGAATTCACCTATCTATCCTACGAGCCTGAGTGCAACCTGCTTCAGCTTACCCCGCAGAATTGGTTGACCGAGCTTGAGTCATTCCGGCCAGAGTTGCTCATGATCGAGTCTGCCTGGCGCGGTAAAAATGACCTCTGGGGTAGTAAAGTCGGCCATATGAGCCAGGAAGTCGTCGATATTGTCGAATGGTGCCGCAATAACAGTGTACCCACAGTCTTCTGGAATAAAGAAGATCCGGTTCACTTTGAAACCTTTCTTAATACAGCAAAGCTCTTTGATTATGTCTTTACCACAGACATCGATTGTATTAGTCGATATAAGACAGCTCTTGGGCACGGTCGTGTTTATTTTCTGCCATTTGCTGCCCAACCAAAGGTTAATAACCCGATTGAGAAGTATCAGCGTAAGGATGCATTCTGCTTTGCCGGTGCCTACTATACGAAATATCCTGAGCGTACCCGTGACCTCGGGGATTTTTTGTTGAGTCTGCCCAATTTTAAACCAGTTGAAATATATGATCGTAATTTTGGAAAAAATATTCCTGATTATCAATTCCCAGAAGAGTATCAACCTTTTATTGTCGGTACGCTCCCTTATAGCGAGATCGACAAGGCCTACAAGGGTTATTACTACTCTATCAATTTGAACTCGATCAAACAGTCGCAATCGATGTTTGCGCGCCGAGTTTTCGAGTTGCTTGCTTCCAACACGATCACCGTCAGTAACTTCTCTCGTGGAGTTCGCGCCATGTTTGGCGATTTGGTCTTCACAGGGGATTCCGGGAGTGAGTTGGTCAGGCGGTTGCAGAATGTCGCCGGCAATCCGCTAAAGGTGAAGCAGCTACGACTGATGGCCCTACGCAAGATCATGCTGGAACATACCTACCAAGATCGTCTTGCCTATATCTACTCCAAAGTCAGCGACACTCAGCTTGAAAACATGCTGCCCGCTATCTGCGTCACGGGCTACGCCAGAAGCATCGAAGAGTGTGTTCTCCTGATGCAGCACTTCAATCGTCAGCAGTATGACAACAAGCGTATGGTTATTGTCACAAGCAATGGATTGGACACCTCTGGTCTCGCGCCTCAGGACGCGATCACCTTGCTCAGTGCTTCCGACGCAGAGCAGTTGCGACTACGCGAGGTGTGCGGTGGCGCTTGGCTGTCGGTCATGGTCGCTGAAGATTACTATGGCCCCCATTATCTGACTGACATCATCATTGCGACTCGCTATACCGACGCACAGGTCATCGGTAAAGGAGCCCTCTATAAGGTCAAGAGTGATGAACTGCAATTAAATTATGGTGAGCGAATTTATCAAGAGGTGGCTAGCCTGCCGGCGCGAAGCAGCCTGGCGTTTGGTTCAGTGATCCCCGAGAATAACCTTCGAGAATGGGTCACCAGTCTCTATACCTATCACTATGAAAATGTTCTCGCCTTCTCGGTGGATGAATTCAACTACTGCATGAATGGTGCTGAGGTTGCTGAACGCTTCGATGCGTTCAATGCCCCCACACTGGAAACTGGTTATGGCCTGTCCGAGCTCAACCAGATCGCAGAAAATTGTCAGCCATTTGAGCGTAGTGTTGATGAACTGCCCGCTCTGCACGCAACAACCCTGAATGAGTTGCTGGTACCGGCCAAAAATACGCAAGTTTCAGCCGTGATGGAAAATGGCCTGCTGACCCTGAGTTCCTCTCTTCCGGACGGAAAACATGAATACTGGTATGCCAAGCGCGAACACCACCTGTCGGAGCTCAATGTACAAGATGGCAAGCTTCGCCTGCACATGGAAACCACACCGGGGCTGAACCTGCAATTTGTCCTCTTCTTTATGGACACTAACAAGGAGCGGCTCTCTCATGTGGTGAAACCTGCCAATCGCAATGTGGAGATTCCACTTCCCAGCGGGACGGCATCGGTCAAGTTTGGCCTGCGGATCTATGCTGCTGGCTCGGCGTCGCTGTCATCGCTCATTCTCGACTTCAAGCCTCAGACACCCTGCCAGCAACTGGCGTGCAACCCGTACCTGGTGATTACCAACAACTATCCCAGCTACAACGACCTTTATAAAAATGCCTTCGTTCACAGTCGCGTCAAGGCTTACAAAGAGGCTGGTGTAGTCTGCGATGTCTTCCGCTTCAAGGCCGATACAGCGCTCTCTTATCATGAGTTCGAAGACATAGATGTCACCACAGGGGGATCCGAAGCTCTCGAGGTACAACTACGGCACGGTCGTTACAAGCACATCGTGATCCACTTTATCGATCGTGGAATATGGGACGTTATCAAGCAGCATCTGGACCAGGTGCAGGTGACTGTCTGGACCCATGGCGCTGATATTCAGTCCTACGAGCGCCGAGCCTTCCTCTATGACACACCTGAGCAACACGCCAAAGCACAGACCTTGAGTGATGCCCGTCTTTCTCTGTGGCGAGAGATGCTCAGCCCCATGCACCCAAATCTGAAAATAGTCTTTGTGTCACGGTATTTGGCAGAAACCTCAATGGAGGATCTGGGAATCCAGATCCCACCGCAGCAATATGCAATCATCCATAATCCGATTGACACTGACTTCTTTGAATACAAACCAAAAAGTGTTGAACAGAGAAAGAAAATTCTTTCTATCCGACCTTATGCCTCCCGCGTTTATGCTAATGACCTGATGGTCAAAGCCATTTTGGAGTTGCAGCAATACGAGTTCTTTAAAGAGCTGGAATTCAGAATCATTGGTGACGGCCCACTATTTGACGAGATCCTCGCTCCCATCGCCGGACTGGACAACGTTATTATCGAACGGCGCTTTGTCAATCGTCATGAGATCAAGGCGCTCCATCAGCAATATGGGCTCTTTATGTGTCCCACCCGTATGGATACACAAGGCGTATCACGGGATGAGGCAATGGCCTCAGGATTAATACCGCTCACTAATGCTGTAGCGGCAGTGCCCGAATTTGTGGATAGAGACTCTGCAATCTTAGACTATGCAGAACATTATTCATCTCTTGTGAAAGGGATTATAGCTATCTACTCTTCCCCTGAAGAGTTTATGCGAATGAGTACCAATGCAAAGAATAGAGTTAGAATGAATTGTTCAAACAAAGCAACAATTGAGTTAGAATTGAATCAAATCACAAATAAAAATATTTAAACACAAGACTAAATTATGAGACTAGCCATTTTTGGTAGCTGTGTAAGTAGAGACTCCATTGGCTTTGATGAAGAAGATAAAATTGAACTTCTTGCCTATTTTGCAAGAAGTTCAATGGCCAGTGCATTTGGAAATGAACCCAAAGACACCCCTGTTGACACAAGTGTTATTAAGTCTCAATTTCAACGAAGAATAGTTGATTATGACATCAACAAGACGTTTAGACGAGATATCACTGCGTTAGACTTCGATTATCTGCTTATGGATTTCATTGATGAGCGATTTAATATCTGGAGATCCCCTGAAGGGGGTCTCCTTACTCTGTCAAATGAATTTATGTCCTCAAAGCATGAACTAAATGGTGGCAAACTCATTCAATCTGGCAGTATTGAGTGGCTCAGGTATTGGGAAATGGCCTGGAGTTCATTTTATGAACTCATGAAGGGGAATGGATTACAAAACAAAATAATAATAAGTGAATCCTATTGGTCTGAATACATGGCATCTGGGTGTAATACAATTCCAAATTATCCAAACACTCTTATTAAACGCTCAAATGAAGTATTAGCTAAACTATACGAAATTATAAGAAAAGATCTTCCCGACTCAGCTTTCATAAGATTTTCCCAATGTGAACTAATAGCTAAGAACGATCATCAGTGGGGCGTTAGCCCATTCCATTATATAGATGACTACTATAAAAAAATAATAAACTTCCTTTACAAAAAAGAGCGCGCCGATATTTTATCTAATGCACTATCTAGTGATTTTATTTCAGTAAGGTTTAATGGAAATAATATTGACGTGTCTTATGATGGGAATCTTCCTGACTCCATTGTATCAGCATGTTATTTTTTAATTAATAACAACCGATGGGATATCAAACATTATAGTAACACCCACAGTTTTCAGATAAACGTCCCTGACGAATTCACCAAAGGGGTTGACACGATTGAAGTCATCTATTTCCTAAGAGATTCGTATGATAATAGAGCATCATTGAGGCTCAATGTTGAGGAATAAATGTCGATTGATTTCATAATTCCTTACTTCTATTCCTCGCACCGAGGTAGTAAAAAGGATTGCGATGACAGACTGACCTCTTGCTTGGAAAGCGTTGATGGGGAGAATATCTGTATTGTCGCAAATGAAGCAGGTTCGCAAAGATACAAGAATATCAGCTTTCATTGTATAGCGACAAACGATATTACTAATGCTAGCGCCAGAAACATTGCTGTTAACAAGAGCAATAGTGAAAAAATTTTCTTTCTAGATGCGGACTTAATAGTTAACTCTCAATTACTGGCACATTTCAATGTAAAAGAAAGTGATAGGACTACAGCCCCTATAGCATTTGAAATGTACCCCTGTCTCTATCTAACCAAGGAAGAGACTGAGCGCTTTGATGGGGATTTTCAGGGCTGCCTGGAGTCTTTTTTGCGGGGAGAAAATCACCGGGTGGAGGGAATCGCCCTGGCCAGCAGTTGCTTGCTGATGAATCGCGAGTGGTTTTTGCAGCTGGGGGGCTTTGACGAGCAGTTTGTCGGCCATGGCGGCGAAGATCTCGAACTGATTGACAGGCTCACCCGTCATTACCCCATCGGGCCACGACCTGATGACTATGCCCTCAATATCAAGGCACAGCATCCGGGAGATTATCAGGGGTTTCGCCGCTATTTCAGTTATTATGCGCTGCCCCATCTGTTTGCCGGCCGGTTTCTGGTTCACCAGTGGCATCCGCGCCCACTGACTCACCCTTACCACAAGCGGCGGGCTAACAATGATCAGTTGCTTGAGCAGATGCTGGCTCGCAGTGAAGCAGAGCGAGGCCCGTTGAAAGGGCCCGTGGTGCCCTGTAACGACCTTGGCGGGGAGCTGCCGGATTTTCGCGAGTGGATGATCCGTTTGCAGGAGGAGGCGGGCTATCCGGTGAGCGAATATCCGGGGCTGTTGCGCTGGCAAGAGGGGGTGCAGCGCAAGCGGCCACTGTGGCGCAAGCTGCGCAAGCTCTACCTCAACCCTCGGGCCTTTTTCAGAGATATGTTTAAGCCCACATCTCGCTGAACTTTTTATCTGAGCAATTTGCATGACTCTATGGACACAATCCAGCGGCATACTGGCCCGCAGCACTCAAATCAGCGCCTGTCTGGGACAACCCTTGGCGCGCTTTGCTTCCCCTGATGCCGTACAGCCGGGGGATGTGCTGGTCGGCTGGGGCCAGAAGGCTAATACCCACCAGATCAAGGAGCAGGCCAAGACCCTGAGTTTGCCCTATTGGCAGCTTGAAGATGGCTTTATCGGTTATATCGGCCACCCCGCTAGGGGGGGCAAGGCGGTCTCGCTGATCGCCGATCCGGTGGGGATCTATTACGATGCCCGCCAGCCCAGCCAGCTTGAACAATTGATTGCCACCCCGTGCGAGCCACAGATGTTGGCACGGGCCGAGCGACTGATCGATGAGCTGGTACGCCTCGGGGTCACCAAATACAACTGTTATGCCACTGCCCCCGATCAGTCGATTGCCAGCGGCAGCGTGACCGCCCTCTCTGCTGTCGGGGACTATGGCGGCTTGCCATCAGGGCTTGCCACACGTCTGCAGCAGAGCGCCAAACCCAGGGTCCTACTGGTCGATCAGGTGGCGGGGGATCTCTCCATTCCGGGGGCGCTGGCCAGTGAAGCTGATTTTGTGGCGATGGTGGAGGCGGCGCGCCGCAATCATCCCGATGCGCGCCTGCTGCTGCGCACCCATCCCGATACTCGCCTTGGCAAGAAGCGCGGGGTGTTGGCCCGTCTGAACCTGGATGATGTGGAGATTGTGGCCGATCACTGCCATCCCCATGCACTGCTCAATGTGGTGGATGCTGTCTATACGGTGTCATCCCAGCTTGGTTTTGAGGGCCTGTTGCTTGGCAAGCCGGTCTATTGCTTCGGTATGCCGTTTTATGCGGGTTGGGGGCTGACCCATGACAGCAAGCAGTGTGAAAGGCGCAACGTAAAAGTGTCGCTCGCCCAGCTGGTCGCGGCAGCCTTGATCCGCTATCCCCGCTATCTCGACCCTGTGCTGGGCCAGCGTTGCGAGGTAGAGGAGGTGATCGCCATTATTGCCAATCAGCGCCGCCCCGCGCCGCGCTGGCGCAGGCTTTATCTGGTCGGTTTCTCGCTGTGGAAGCGGGCATTTATGCAGGCGTTTTGCCAGCATTTGGCCGATGAGTTGCGCTTTGTGCGCAAGCCACCCAAGCGGTTGACCGGTGACGAGCAGATATTGGTGTGGGGTAGCCGCCACCCTGATCTCGCCTCTGCAATCCGGGTCGAGGATGGTTTTATTCGCTCGAGGGGGCTGGGCTCCAATCTCTGTCGTCCCTCCTCCTTGTCACTGGACCCGGTCGGGATCTATTTCGACAGTCGCACTCCCAGCGGGCTGGAACAGTTGCTCAACTATCAGGAGTTGACAGAGGCGGAGGTCAAGCGCGGGGATGCGCTGCTCGCCTTGCTACGGGAACACAGGGTCAGCAAATACAATGTGGGCGAGCCGCAGCACTACACCAGGCCCGATGATGGTCGTGAGCTGGTGCTGGTGGTGGGTCAGGTAGATGGCGATGCCTCCATTCTGACCGGGAGCCCCCATATTCGCAGCAATGAGCAGTTGCTGTGGGCGGTGCGAGCGGCTAAACCCGACGCTCATATTCTCTACAAGCCACACCCTGATGTGGTGGCGGGCAATCGTGGTGGGGCGATTTCTGCGGCCTGTCTGGCGGAGTGTGTCGATAGCCAGGTGCTGGATATTGGGCTCACCAGCCTCTATCCCCATGTGGATGAGCTGCATACCATGACCTCGCTCAGTGGCTTCGAGGCGCTGGTGCAGGGGGTCAAGGTGACGACCTGGGGCCAACCCTTCTACAGTGGCTGGGGGTTGACCACGGATGCCAATCCGCCTGCTCGTCGTCAACGTAGTCTGCCGCTGGCGGCGCTGGTCTATCTGACGCTGGTTGCCTATCCGCTCTATCTCGATTGGCAGACCGGGCTCTGGATAAGTCCGGAGCAGTTGATCCACCAACTGGCGAAGCAGGGACACTCATCGGCCCAAAAAGCGAGCCGCTGGCAACGCTGGCAGCTCAAGCTCGGTTACTTGTTCCAGACGCTCATGCAGCGCCCCTCTCTTTCCCCGTTTTTGAGATAAGTCGTCAATGAAGATTTTGTTACTGCAAGGCCCGCTTGGCCCTTTCTTTCAGACCCTGAGTCGCCAGTTGACCGAGGCGGGACATCAGGTGGTGAAGATCCATTTCAATGGCGGGGATGAGTGCTGGCCCTGTGCCGGAAAAAATCTGCGTTTTCGCGGCAAACCGGAAAGCTGGAACGCCTTTTTCCGCCGGGTGCTCAAGCAGCAGGGTATCGATACGGTGATCTGTTACGGGGACTGCCGTTATTACCATCTGGAGGCTGGCCGTATCTGCAAGTTGAAGCGAGTGCCATTCTGGGCGATGGAGGAGGGCTATCTCAGACCCGATTTCGTCACGCTGGAGCAGGGTGGGGTCAATGCCTTCAGCCCCTGGTATCAGCGGCGCGATCAACTTGCCCAACTGGATTGGCCTGTGCCTTATGACAGCTCGCTCAAGGTGGGCAAGACCTTTGCGGTGCGCGCCTGGTATGCCAGTCGCTACCACATCAACAAGTCGCTGTTCCGTTGGCGTTATCCCCACTTTGTGAATCACCGTCCCTGGAGTCTGGTGCAGGAGGCGATGGGGTGGGTCTGTGGCGCCATGGTGAAATACGGCAACTTGCGCCAGGATCGCGCCCTGCTCAAGGCGTTGCCGCAGCACGCCGGGCGGATCTTCTTTGTGCCACTGCAAGTGACCGAGGATTTTCAGATCCGTGAGCACTCTGACCTGAGCGGGGTAGAGGAGATGGTTGCGCAGGTGATCAACTCCTTTGCTGAGCATGCCAAACCCGAAGATGTGTTGCTGTTCAAGCACCACCCCATGGATCGGGGCTATGTCAGTTATCGTGCCCAGATAAACAGGCTCATCGCGGTGCTTGGCCTGGAGGGGAGGGTCTTTTACGGTTATGAACTGCCGCTGCCAACCCTGTATCCCTTGCTCAAAGGGGTGATCACCATCAACAGCACGGTCGGTCTCTCTGCTCTGCTCCATGATGTACCCACCTTTTGCATGGGGCGGGCACTCTATGACATTGACGGTCTGACCACCAAAGGTTCGCTGGCCTCCTTCTGGCACTCGCAGAGCCCGGTATGTGCCGAGACATTCAAACGGGTGCGCCACTCCTTGCTCCATCTGACCCAGCTCAATGCCAGTTTTTACCGTCATCTGAAAATGAGTGCGCTGGCGGTCATGGAAAAAATGAAGCTTTCAGCGCCGAATATGCGTGATGAGCTTGTATCGCCGGAACGCCGTATGAGGGTGAATAATACCATGTGCCTTACATTACCCTGGCTGGCCACTCTCGATGGTATTAGCGACCCGTTTACATCTATCGGTTCAACCGCTCTGATGTTACTCGTTTGATGTCTGCCTATTTTTGATTTAGTGTGTTAGTGAGAGGTAAATAAAACCAGGAAGGTTAACATGAACATTCACGGTTGCTTGTTATCCATTGGACTCTTGGGGTTGCCGACTTTTTCCATGGCAGCTGAACATGATCTTTCACTTATTATTCACGGGGCATCAATACACAGTGATTGTTCGCAGGGAACAGGAAAAAAAAGCAAAACCTGTGACTTTAATGGTTTTAACCCGGGATTGGGATTGGCGTGGGTGTTCTTGGGTGACAACGACACGGGAAAACTTGCGCTGCGCGGCGGGCTTTATCGGGATTCTCTAGAAAATACAGCTGGTTATGCGGGTTTTTCTTATCGGAAAGAGTGGTATCTCACCGAACATGTTTTTGCTGGGGTAGGGGCGCAGGCTGGTTATCTCAACGGTTCGGGTATTGATGGTTTTGCCGCTTTGCCGATAGTGATACTGGGTTACAAGTCAGTTGCATTGGAAGTCGGTTATGCACCCAAGGTTGATTGGGTACCTGGGGGAGACCATGTCGCGGTCACCACCTTCTCATTGCGATGGACGCTGTAATATTAGCGAAATATGATCGCCATTACGCATTGTACTTTGTCATTTTGTCACGTTTTTTTAATACACATTTGTGGTGGATATAATCTGGCAAGCTGTGTGAAATATATTTCAGGCCAGATTTTGACTTGTGAGTCATAAAATGGCGCCCCATTTTATCTGAGCAACAATTATTGTGGATTTATTTCAAGATGAGCTAAGTGGCATATTCATTTATCAATATTGATTGCATCTGGAACATTTAAAAATAAAAAGCCCTTCACCATGGTGAAGGGCTTTTTGCTATCTGGCGTTAGCCGATGGGGTCGCCCCGCTCTGGCTTAGTAGCCCTGCTGGTGCACGTCCATCACGGCGCGGCCGGACGGGTCGGCCATCTCCTTGAACTTGGCATCCCACTCCAGCGCGGTGGGGGTGGAGCAGGCGACCGACTTGCCGTAGGGCACGGTACGGGCGGCAGCTTCCAGCGGGAAGTGCTCGTCGAAGATGGCGCGGTAGAAGTAGGCTTCCTTGGTGAGCGGGGTGTTGATGGGGAAGCGGAATGCGGCCGCCTCGAACATCTGATCCGTCACTTCGGTCTCGACCATCGCCTTCAGGCTGTCGATCCACGAATAGCCCACGCCATCGGAGAACTGCTCCTTCTGGCGCCATGCCACTTCGTGGGGTAGCAGGTCCTCGAACGCTTCGCGCAGGATATGCTTCTCGATCTTGCCCTTGCCGCACATCTTGTCGGCAGGTTGCAGGCGCATCGCCACGTCCATGAACTCCTTGTCGAGGAAGGGCACGCGACCTTCCACACCCCAGGCGGCCATCGACTTGTTGGCGCGCAGGCAGTCATAGAGGTGCAAAGAGGCGAGCTTGCGCACGTTCTCTTCGTGGAACTCTTTGGCGTTGGGCGCCTTGTGGAAGTAGAGGTAGCCGCCGAACAGCTCGTCAGAGCCTTCGCCGGAGAGCACCATCTTGATCCCCATCGCCTTGATGTAGCGGGCCATCAGATACATGGGCGTGGAGGCGCGGATGGTGGTGACGTCATAGGTCTCGAGGTGATAGATGACATCCGTCAGGGCATCCAGACCCTCCTGCACGGTGAAGTGGATCTGGTGGTGGATGGTGCCGAGGTGATCAGCCACCTTGCGGGCGGCGGCGAGATCCGGCGACCCTTCCAGCCCGACGGCGAAGGAGTGCAGTTGTGGCCACCAGGCTTCGCTCTTGCCATCGTCCTCGATGCGGCGCGCCGCATAGAGCTTGGTAATGGCGGAGATGACGGAGGAGTCCAGCCCGCCGGAGAGCAGCACGCCATAAGGCACGTCGCACATCAGCTGGCGTTTGACCGCCGCTTCCAGCGCGGCTTTCAGCTCGGCCTTGTCGCTGACGTTGTGCTCGACCGCGGCGTACTCCATCCAGTCGCGTTTGTACCACTGTTTGAGCTCGCCATCCTTGCTCCACAGGTAGTGTCCCGGCGGGAAGGTTTCGACGCTCTTGCAGACCGGCACCAGCGCCTTCATCTCGGAGGCGACATAGAAGTTGCCGTGCTCGTCACGACCGGTATAGAGGGGGATGATCCCCATGTGGTCGCGACCAATCAGGTAGGCATCCTGTTCGGCGTCATAAAGAATGAAGGCAAAGATGCCGTTGAGATCGTCGAGAAACGCCGGGCCCTTCTCCTTGTAGAGGGCCAGCAGCACTTCACAGTCAGATTTGGTCTGGAACTGGAAGTCGACCTTGAGGGTCTTTTCCAGCTCTTTGTGGTTGTAGATCTCGCCGTTGACCGCCAGCACATGGGTGCGCTCGGGGTTGTAGAGCGGCTGGGCGCCATTGCCCGGGTCGACGATGGCCAGACGCTCATGCACCAGAATGGCTTTGTCGGAGCTGTAGACGCCGGACCAGTCAGGCCCGCGGTGACGCAGTCGCTTGGACATCTCCAGCGCCGATTTGCGCAGGGCAACTGCATCGGACTTGATATCCAGAATGCCGAAAATTGAACACATTGGCGGTAATCCTCTTGATTTTTATATGAGCCCCCCACGTTTGGGCTCGAAATTCCATTTACATTCCTCGTCAGACACAATGCCTAGCGGAAAAACCTTTTGCAAGCGGGAAAACCGCAGAAAATCATGCCGTAAGCGTCAAGCAGATCAACAGGATAAGGATTGTTGCAACGGGGCAGGGTGACGTGAACGTCAAGCCGAGGCGGGTTCGAAGATCACATAGACCTTGCGACAGGGGGTGAGGGTCTCCCACTCACCGACAAAGCCTGCCGGAATCACGAATTGATCGCCGGGTTTGAGGGCAAGCTGGCCGCCCTGACTGTCGTGGATCACCACATCCCCCTCCAGCAGCTGGCAATACTCGTGCTCGGTGTAGTGGATGGCCCAGCGGCCCGGCTCGCAAGCCCAGAAGCCCACGTGAAACTGCTGGCTTGGGTCGGAGTAGTGGTTCCACACCGTTTGCGCCGGGTTGCCCGCTTTAATGCGCTCGGGGGCTGGCATCAGCGGGGTTGGGGCCGCCTCGTGGCGGTCCGGCAAAATCCAGTCTTTGAGGGTCTTCATGGTGCCTCCTTGGCTTCGGCAGATAGGAACGCGGGGCCATCCAGGCCCCGCGATTGTTCGTTTTATTAAACGAGGTTGTGCATAACTTAAACGATGCACAGTCCCTTGCCAAGAGTCCTTGCCAAGAGCCGCTGGCCGCAGGATCAGAGTGGTTGCAAACGGCGGATCACATGGCGGGCAAAGCCGCTGCCCGCTTCGTTGTAGACGTTGAACACCGCATCCACCCCCTGCTCCTGCAAGGAGGCGATATCATCCTCGAAGCGGACGATGGCGGCGATCTTGCCGTTGAATCCGTGGCTGCGCAGCTTCTCGATGGCGTAGAGGTTACCCGAGTGGTGGGGCATCGCCAGCAGCACCAGATTGACCTGATTGGAGAGCAGCACCTTGTCCCAGAAGTCGGTATCGGTGGCATCCCCCTCGATGACGTTCATCCCCTGGGCGCGCAGGGTGGGCAGCTTCTCGCTGTCGTTCTCCACCCCGAGGATGACGTTGCCGTACTTGTTCTCCAGTTCGAAATAGGCCCCCTGACCGATCCGCCCCATACCGAGGATGATCACTTCGGCATCGCCCAGCTCTATGGGTCTGTCTTCTGGGTGGAGGTTGCTCGCCTGCAATCCCCGCAGCCAGTGGCCGATGCGGTGATAAATGCGCTCGCTCTGGGCATTGAGGGGAGCGGAGATCATGAAGCTTGCCGCCAGCGCCAGCGAGACCGCCACCAGCCACTCGTGGGAGAGCCAGCCCGCCTTGGCGGCGATGGCCGCGACGATCAGGCCAAACTCCGAGAAGTTGGTGAGCGCCAGGGTCGAGAGGAGGGCGGTACGCACCCTCAGGTGGGCGCCGCTGTAGACCAGATAGTAGAGAACGCTTTTGAGCGGCAGGGCCAGCACCAGCGCCAGTGCCAGCAGCATGGTGTCGTGGGTCGGCAGGCCGTTGAGGCCGATGGTGAGAAAGAAGCAGACCAGAAAGAGGTCCTTGAGGTTGAAGAGCGCCTTGGCCAATCCCGCCGCCGCCGGATGGGAAGCGAGCAGCATGCCGATGATCAGTGCCCCGAGATCCGGTTTGAGACCGACTACTTCAAAACCGGCGGCCCCGACCACCAGTGCCAGAAAGACTCCGAACAGCACCTGCAGCTCGCCGTGACCGGCCCGCTCCAGCAGCTTGAACAGCAGCGGGCGCAGCAGCGGCAGTCCCAGCACCCAGAGCGCCCAGATGCTGGGCCACTTGCCGCTGGAAAAGGCCAGAAATGCCACGGCGAACACATCCTGCATCACCAGCACCCCGATGGCGATGCGGGCGTAGAGGGCATTCATGTCGCTGCGATCTTCCAGCACCTTGACCGCAAAGACAGTGCTGGAGAAGGAGAGGGCAAAGCCCAGCAGCAGCGCCAGCTTCCAGTCCAGCGACAGGGCGAGGTGGAGCCCCAGTCCCTTGCAGACCAGCAGCACCACGGTAAAGAGCAGGGTGGAGAGCAGTAGGTGCAGGCTGGTGGTGCCCCACACATCGCGCCGCATCAGGGTTTTGATATTGAGCTTGAGGCCGATGGTGAACAGCAGCAGGGTGACGCCGAGATCGGCGATCTCGTTGAGGGCCGGGGTGTTGTGATAGCCCATGCCATTGAGGATAAAACCGGCGGCCAGAAAGCCGAGCAGAGGAGGCAGGCCAATCAGATTGACCAGCATGCCGCAGCCAAAGGCCACGGCGATGAGAATGGGTTCCATAACAGATCCTGCAAGGGCAGGGGAGACCTGCCCTGTTTAAATCCTTGGGTATCAGACGATATCGATGTCGACCACGGAGTCGAAGATGTGGTTCGGCCGAAACGGCATGCGGTCGATATCGGCGACCTTGCTCACCCCGGAGAGCACCAGCACCGTCTCGAGACCGGCCTGAAAGCCCGCCAGAATGTCGGTGCGCAGGTTGTCGCCGATGATGATGGTGTCGTCGGAGTGGGCCTCCATCCGGTTGAGCGCCGCACGAATGATCCAGGCGCTCGGCTTGCCGACATAGAACGGCTTCTTGCCGGTCATCCGTTCGATGGGGGCGCACAGGGCGCCGCAGGCCGGGTGCATCATGGGGCCGTGGGTATCGGGGTTGGTGGCGATAAAGCGGGCCCCCTGATCGACGAACTTGGCCCCCTGTTGCATCATGGTCCAGTTGTAGTTGCGGGTCTCACCCACCACCACGAAGTCGGGGTCGATGTCGGTGATGGTAAAGCCGGCCTTGTAGAGCTCGTGGGTCAGGGCCCCTTCGCCGATCACATAGGCCTTCTTGCCATCCTGACGCTTGAGAAAGTCGGCGGTGCCCATGGCGGAGGTGTAGAAGCACTCCTCCGGCACCTCGATCCCGGCGGAGCGGAAGCGGTTTTGCAGATCTTTCTGGGTCTGGGCCGGGTAGTTGGTCAGAAACAGCAGCTTGCTGCCCTGCTCCAGCAGGCGATGGACGAAGCGGTCGGCGCCGGGAATGAGATCGTTGTTGTGCAGGATGACACCGTCGATGTCACAGATGACGTTCTTCATGAAAACTCCTTGTCAGGGCGCAGACGAGCTGCCAATCGGTAAGACGTTCAATCATTTATGATTTTTGTGACGCCATTATAAATCTGTTTGATGACAAGTCTCCCCTGTCTTGCAACTTGAGCGCACAATAAGCAGGAAGTCGGGGCAATCGTGTGGAGGGGTTGCCCCCGGGATCTGGTCGCTGATGGAGCCGTCGCCATGGATAACCCTATTGCCGAACACTTTATAGCCGAATTGCCCAAGCTGGAGCTGCACCTTCACATTGAGGGCACCCTCGAACCCGAGCTGATGTTCGAGCTTGGCAAACGCAACAATGTGCCGCTGCCCTGGCCCGACGTCGCCAGCGTGCACGCCGCCTATGACTTTGACTGCCTGCAATCCTTTCTCGACCTCTACTATCGCGGTGCCAGTGTGTTGGTGACCGAGCAGGACTTCTTCGATCTCACCTGGGCCTATCTTGAGCGGTGCGCCGCCGACAAGGTGGTGCATGTGGAGATCTTCTTCGACCCGCAGACCCACACCGCCCGCGGCGTCCCCTTTGCTACTGTGCTGGGCGGTATCGAGCGGGCGCTGCAGACCGGGGAGCGGGAGTTTGGCATCAGCTGGCGGCTTATCATGAGCTTCTTGCGCCACCTCAGCGAGGATGAAGCGTTCGCTACGTTGGAAGAGGCTATGCCCTTCCTGTCGCGCATTCACGGCATCGGCCTCGACTCGGGGGAGAGGGGCAATCCGCCGACCAAGTTTGCCAGGGTCTTTGCCAAATGCCGCGAGCTGGGGCTGCCGGTGGTGGCCCATGCGGGCGAAGAGGGGCCTGCCGACTACATTTGGCAGGCGATCAACGAGCTGCAGGTATGCCGCATCGATCATGGGGTGCGCTCGGCCGACGATCCCGAGCTGCTCCGCTATCTGGCGGATACCCGGCTGCCGCTCACCGTCTGCCCCCTCTCCAACACCCGGCTCAAGGTGTTTGACCAGATGGCCCAGCACAATGTGCTGCGGCTGCTGGAGCAGGGGATCTGCGTCACCATCAACTCCGATGATCCCGCCTACTTCGGTGGTTACATGGGGGCCAACTTTGCGGCGCTGGCGAACGATCTCGGCGCCACTGCGGATCAGCTCTGCCGCCTCTCGCTCAATGCGGTGGAGGCGAGCTGGCTGAGCTTGGCCGACAAGGCGCGGCTGACCCGGGAGATCCGCAGTTATGCCGAGACCCACGGGGTGATCCTGCATTGAGTCAGGAGTCAATGAAGTCGAGATGAGATGCACTAGATATAAAGAGAGGCCCGCCATCACTGGCGGGCCTCTTTCGTTTCAATGGTCGGTGTGGTTATTAGGGAAGGTCAGCGTTATGCCACACGCACCAGAAACTTCTCGCCCTGACCTTCGCGCTTGAAGCGCTCGAGCAGGGTCGGCAGCGCCTCAAAGTTGCCCACCACCAGCGGCGGCAGGGTCAGCTCGCCGCTCGCCATCTGCGCCATCATGGCGACACCTGCGGCCACCAGTCGGCTCCACTGCTTGTCGGTGCCAAAGGCGTGCTGGGCGCCCAGCGCAATCTCGTGCAATGAGTGGCAATGGCTAAAGGCGGGCAGCGGATTGTGCGGGATGCGCCCCAGCACAGTCACCATATGGCCGTAGTAGCCAAGGGCGGGCAGCAGGCTCTCTGCCTGTTGGCTCGAGACCAGATCGATGATCCCCTCGAACGGCTCGTTGCCGTTGGCGGCCTGCAAGGTGGCCAGCCAGTCTGGTTCCCGATAATCGGCCACCCCCTGCACGCCGATCTGTTTGAGCCACGGATGATGACGTGGACTGGCGCTGGCAAAGACTCGTGCTCCTTGCTTGAGGGCGAGCTGTACCGCAAAACGGCCGACACTGCTGCCAGCACCTGTGATGAGCAGCGCTTCCCCGTGCAGGCGCGGCAGCTTGGCCAGCGCCTGCCAGGCGGTGAGGCCAGGACAGGGCAGGGTGGCGGCCGCCTCATCGCTCAGGGCATCGGGCACTGGCAGCAGGGCGCGGGCTGGTACCCGGGTGTGGCGGGCAAAGCTGCCGTGGTGGCGCAGGTCGGTGTGATAGGCGACCCGGGCACCGAGGCGCAGATGGCTGACGTTGGCGCCGAGGGCCACGATAGTGCCCATGCCATCGACGCCGGGCACCTGACCGTTCTGCCAGTTGGAGTGGCCATATTCGATCAGCTTCCAGTCCACCGGATTGAAGGCGATAACCCGATTGGCTACCAGTACCTCGTCAGGGGCGAGCGGTGCCAGGGGCAGATCGGCGAGGGTAAGCTGGGTCGGTTCACCGGGGGCATGCCAGCACCAGGCTTGGGTGTGATTCATGATGACTCCTTGTGAAAGCGAGGGGAGAGAACAACGAGGTCATTGCAACAGCAATACAGAGAAACTGCCACTGCTGCGAATGGGCAACAATACGGCAGGCCCCAACCTGTGGGGCCTGCGTTACGTGGCCGGTTGGCCATCGACAATCAGCGGCTGGCTGCTGCGTCATCGGCCTGATAGGCGGGGTAATCGGTCAACCCCTTCTCGCCACCGCCAAACAGGGTGGCCGGATCGTGGGGGGCCAGCGGATAGCCGTGGCGCAGCCGGTTCGGCAGATCTGGGTTGGCAACGAAGGGGCGGCCAAAGCCAATCATGTCGGCCCAGCCCGCTTCTAGGGCGGCGCGAGCCCGCTCGCCATCATATTTGCCGGCATAGATCAGGGTGTTGGGGAAAGCATCGCGCAGACCCTGCTTGAAGTTCTCCGGCATCAGGGGGGCATCGTCCCAGTCCGCCTCGGCAATGTGCAGGTAGGTGACATTGAGCTGGCCCAGCAGGCGGGCAGCTGCCAGATAGGTCTCCTGCGGATTGGCATCCACGGTGCCGTTGAGGGTGGTGAGCGGCGCAAGACGCACCCCGACACGTTCGGCCCCGATTTCGCTACTGACCGCCTCGGTCACCTCTTTGAGAAAGCGCAGCCGGTTTTCCAGCGATCCGCCGTAATTGTCGGTGCGGGCGTTGGATTCGGAGTCTAGGAACTGGTTGATCAGATATCCGTTGGCGGCGTGCAGCTCGATGCCGTCAAAACCGGCGCTGATGGCGTTGCGTGCCGCCTGACGGAACTGGCCCACCACCGCATGGATATCGGCCTGGGTCATGGCGCGCGGAGTGACGGTCTCGACAAAGCCCGGCGCATCGCTGCCGTTATCGACGAACACCTTGACGCCCACTGCGGGCAGGGCTGAAGCGGAGATGGGCTGGGCGCCGCCGATGTTGTCCGGATGGGTGACCCGGCCCACGTGCCAGAGCTGGGCGAAGATGGTGCCCCCCTTGGCGTGCACGGCATCGGTCACCCCTTTCCAGCCAGCGATCTGCTCGGCACTGTAGATCCCCGGCGTCCAGGCGTAGCCCTTGCCCATGGGGTCGATTTGGGTGCCTTCGCTGATGATCAGGCCCGCCTCGGCGCGCTGGGCGTAGTAGCTCGCCATCATGGCGTTGGCCACATCACCCGGCTGACTGGCACGGGAGCGGGTCATGGGGGGCATGACGATGCGGTTGGCAAGGTGCAGCTGGCCGAGGCGCAGCGGGCAGAACAGGTGATCGTGGCTCATCTTGAGTTCCTCATGGTGGAAGTGAGGCCACTTTATGCCGCCATCTTGTTGTGAAAAAGAGGGGTAATTGCACAAGAGAATTGTGCTTGATGCAGCAATCAGCGCAAACCGTTAGGAAAGAGGCGTTTAGGCATAAAAAAGAGGGCCGTATGGCCCTCTTCAGTGTTCTGCTGGTGGCAGGCTCAAGCCGTGGCGGGCATCACTTTCACCCGCTCGATGCGCCGCTCGCTCACCTCGATCACCTCGAAGTTGAGTTGCTGCAGTTGCAACTGCTGGCCCGGGGTGGGCAGAGTGCCGAAGTGGGAGAGCAGCATGCCCGCCAGGGTCACGTATTCATCGCTCTCGCTCACCAGCCCCTCATGCTCCAGCACCTGCTCCACATGATGGATGTTGGTGCTGCCGTTGATCAGCCACCCTTCGCCATCGCGCACGATATCCGGGGTTTCGTCTTCGTCCGGCAGCTCGCCGACGATGGCCTCCAGCAGATCGTGTGTGGTGACCAGCCCCTGGATCACGCCAAACTCATCGGAGACCAGAATAAGGCTCCCCTTGGCTTTGCGCAGCTCCGCCAGCAGGCGGATCACGTTGATGGTCTGCGGCACGATAATGGGGTCGTTCTGCTTGGCCAGTTCGCTCAAGGATTGCCCTTCGTTCAAGGCAAACAGCAGGTCCCGCGCCTTGACCACTCCGATCACCTCGTCCAGATCCCCGTCACAGATAGGGAACAGGCTGTGGGGCTCGCGCTGCAGCAGGGCGCGGATCTCGTCGCTGGAGTCGTTGATATCGATCCAGGCCATCTCCGAGCGCGGGGTCATGATGGTGCGAATGGAGCGCTCGGCCAGCGACAGCACGCCGGTCACCATATAGCGCTCCTCCTCGCCAAAGCTCACCGGCGCTACGGCCGGGGCATCCAGATCGTCATCCGGCTGATCCTGATAGGCCTTGCTGCCCATCAATTTGAAGATGGCGGCTGTGGTGCGCTCGCGCAGCGGCTGTTTGGATTCGTGACGCATGGCGCTGCGCTGGGCTAGCTGGTTGAAAAACTCGATCAGCACCGAGAAGCCGATGGCCGCGTAGAGGTAACCCTTCGGAATATGGAAGCCGAATCCTTCCGCCACCAGGCTGAAGCCGATCATCAGCAGGAAGCTCAGACAGAGCACCACCACAGTGGGGTGGGCGTTGACGAAACGGGTCAGCGGTTTGGAGGCGAGCACCATCACCACCATGGCGATGGTCACGGCGGCCATCATGACGCCCAGGTGTTCCACCATGCCGACGGCAGTGATGATGGAGTCGAGCGAGAAGACCGCATCGAGCACCAGAATTTGGGCGATCACCACACCGAAGCTGGCGTAGGCGCCGACCGGGCCATCATCCTGGGGTTTGGCTTCCAGCCGTTCATGTAGCTCTGAGGTAGCCTTGAACAGCAGGAACAGGCCGCCCCCCATCAGGATCAGGTCCCGACCGGAGAAGGGGTGATCCCACAGGTGCAAAATCGGGGTGGTCAGGGTGACCAGCCATGACATGACGCTCAAGAGCCCCAGTCGCATCAGCAGGGCCAGCGACAGGCCGATGACGCGTGCCTTGTCCCGTTGGGCGGGGGGCAGTTTTTTCACCAGGATGGCGATAAAGACCAGGTTGTCGATCCCCAGCACGATTTCCAGAATGATCAGGGTAAACAGACCGATCCAGATATGGGGATCCAGCAGCAATTCCATTGTATGACCTCAATAAAAACAGACAGAGCAGAGAGTGATCACGGCGCGCGATGGCCGCAGTAACAGCAAGGCAAAGGTGTTATTCAGAGGCGCTGATTAAGCAGAAAAAGATAGGCTTTGACAGAGAGAGACGAAGAGCAACTTCGGGGATTGTCCATGATGGGCAATAAAACCTCGGGTGAAAAATGAGCCCTGATGATAGCGGCTGGCGCCAATTTGGCAAGAGCAGTGTCAGTGGATGTGATGGGGTTGTGATGCGACAGGGGGAGGCGGCCGTGCCGCTCTCCCCCGTGCGGTCGTTACAACCAGCGCTTTTCGCGGGTGAAACAGACCGAGAGCCAGGCATCCCCCAGGGTGTCGCCAAGGCGAGACCAGAGCTCCTGACGCAGGGCATCCTGGCGCTCGACAGGCCACTCCTGGCCCGGTGCCACCAGAATGTTCAATTCCAGATCGAAGCGGCGACCGCTCTTGGCCAGATGGCTGTAACACTCGATGCCGTGGCGCTGGCGCAGCGCCTCGATCTCCTGCTCGACTTGCCGTGGCACATCCCCCTTGGGGGCGATCTTCAACACTTCCCGCAGGTTGCGACCTAGCACCTTGATGGGAATGAGGGTGGCGCAGAGGGCCAGCAGCGAGACCAGCACCGGGTCGATATAGCGGTTGTATTGGCCGTAGCCGATGGCATCGAGGCCAATGGCGACTACGAAACCGATAAGCAGGGTGGCGCTGAGCAGGGTATCCACCAGCCACTCCTTGGAGTCGACCCGCACCAGCTCGGAGTCTACCTGCTCGGCGACCTGGGCTTCGATGCGATAGATGATGGCGCAGAAGAAGGTGGAGACGGCGGCATAGATGAGGGCGTGGCCGAGATCGATCTCCCGTCCGCCATCCAGCAGGGTGGTGATGCCGCTATAGAGTGCCGCCAGACAGAGCAGCAGAATAATGGAGCCGTTGATAACGTTGGTGATGGGCTCGAAGTGGGCGTAGCCATACTGGAAGCGCGCATCGGAAGGACGGGTAACGAGATAGGCGGTAACAAGACCGAGGCCTGTCATGCCCATGCTGAACAGGGTGAAGATACCATCGAGCATGATGGCGTTGGAACCGACGAAGAGGCCGTAGCCGATGCCGAAGATGGCAAAGGTGATACAACCGAACAGCGACAGGGTAAGCGCCTGTTTTTCGGTGGTGACCAGCGTACTGATAACATGGCTGTGGTGAGCCATAAAAGTCCTCCTTTCAAATGGTGAATATTGCCAAGCGCAAGCGGTTTTCTAGCTGATATACTGCCCGCTCACATGTGAGCGGACTGGCCTGACTGCCATTGACAGGTGGCTGGCCAGTCGTTGTCGCCGGCGTGCCGGCATCAAGCAAAGGATGGGAACAAGGATTCATGATCCCGAGACTCGATTACCAGGACAGTTTGTCACCCGCAACCCTGCAGTTTCTTGAGTTGCTAGAGCGCAGCGCATTTCGTGGTGATATCGAAAAGTCTTATGCAAGCCGGTTGGCGATGGCGACGGATAACAGCGTCTATCAGGTAGTACCTCAGGCGGTTCTCTATCCGCGCAGTGCGGACGACATAGCAGCAATGCTCAAGCTGGCCGCAGAGCCGGCGTTCGCCTCCCTGAGTTTTTTCCCTCGTGGTGGCGGTACCGGCACCAATGGTCAGTCATTGGGCGGCGGCATTATCGTCGATCTCTCCCGTTATATGAACCAGATCATGGAAATTAATCTGGAGGAGGGGTGGGTGCGCGCCCAGGCCGGGGTGGTGAAAGACCAGCTCAACGCCTACTTGAAACCCCACGGTTACTTTTTCTCGCCGGATCTTTCCACCTCCAACCGCGCCACCTTAGGGGGCATGATCAACACCGACGCCTCGGGGCAGGGGTCTCTGGTCTACGGCAAAACCTCGGATCACGTGCTTGGCCTCAAAGCCGTGCTGGAGAATGGCGATATCATGGCTACCGAGCCGCTGACCGGTGAGCGACTGGCCGACAAGCTGGCGCTGGAGAGTCGCGAAGGGGAGGTCTATCGCACCCTCTATCGCATCGGCAAGGAGCGCCGCGCCGACATCGAGGCGACCTTCCCCAAGCTCAACCGCTTTCTGACCGGCTACGATCTCAAGCACCTCTATCAACCCGATACCGACACGCTGGATGTCAGCCGGGTGCTGTGCGGATCTGAAGGGTCTCTCGGCTTTATCACCGAAGCCAAACTCAATATCACGCCCATCCCGCGCTACCGCACCCTGGTCAACGTCAAGTACGACAGTTTCCCCTCCGCCCTGCGCAACGCCCCCTTTATGGTGCAGGCGCAGGCTCTCTCGGTGGAGACGGTGGACTCCCGGGTGCTCGGGCTGGCCCGCGCCGACATCATCTGGCATTCGGTGAAAGAACTTATTCAGGATGTGCCCGGCAAGGATCTGCAGGGACTCAACATCGTCGAGTTTGCCGATACCGACGAGGCGGAACACAAGGCCAAGGTGGCAGAGCTCTGCCGCCGTATCGACGCGCTGCTGGCCAAGGGCGAGGCGGGGATCATCGGCTATCAGGTGTGTGACCACTTGCCGAGCATCGAGACCATCTACACCATGCGCAAGAAGTCGGTGGGGCTGCTGGGCAACGCCGAAGGGCGCAAGAAGCCGGTGGCCTTCACCGAAGATACCGCCGTGCCGCCCGAGTCACTGGCCGATTTCATCATGGAGTTTCGCGCACTGCTGGATGCCCACGGCCTCGACTACGGCATGTTCGGCCACGTCGATGCCGGTGTGCTGCACGTGCGCCCGGCGCTCGACTTGTGCGATCCCGAGCAGGAGGTGCTGCTGCGGCGCATCTCCGATCAGGTGGTAGCGCTCACCGCCAAATATGGCGGCTTGATGTGGGGGGAACATGGCAAGGGCTTTCGCTCCGAATACAGTCCCGCCTTCTTTGGCGAGCTGTGGGAAGAGCTGCAGCGGGTCAAGGGGGCGTTCGACCCGGCCAACCGCATCAACCCGGGCAAGATCTGTATCCCCTACGGTAGCGGCGCCGAGCTGGTGTCGGTGGATGGCCCCAAGCGCGGCAAGTATGACCGCCAGATCCCGCTCGCCGTGCGCACCAGCTACACCCGCGCCATGGATTGCAACGGCAACGGCCTCTGCTTCACCTTCGAGACCGACTCCCCCATGTGCCCCTCGGTCAAGATCAGCCGCGATCGCCGCCACTCCCCCAAGGGGCGGGCGGGCCTGATGCGTGAATGGTTGCGTCAGCTGGCGGAGCAGGGCTTCGATCCGCTGGCGGAAGAGGTGGCGCTGCAATCCGGTGGCGTGCGCTTCAAACAGCTGGTGGACAAGGTGCGCAACAGCTGGGCCAAACAGCGCGGCGAGTATGATTTCTCCCACGAGGTGATGGAGGCGATGGCAGGCTGTCTGGCTTGCAAGGCGTGCACCAGCCAGTGCCCGATCAAGGTGGATGTGCCCGATTTTCGCGCCCGCTTTATGCAGCTTTATCATGGCCGCTACCTGCGCGCCCCCAAGGATTACTTCGTCGGCACGGTGGAGAGCTATGCGCCGTTGCTTGCCAAGGCGCCGAAGCTGGTCAACTTCTTCCTCGAAAAAGAGTGGGCCCAGAAGGCGACCGAGAAGAGTATCGGCATGGTGGATGTGCCGCTGCTCTCGGTGCCGACCCTTGCCGAGAGCCTGCACGATAACCGCGCTCGCTATTTTGATCTGCCGGGACTGGAGCGGATGAGTGCCGAGCAGCGCAAGCAGGTTGTGCTCATTGTGCAGGACCCCTTCACCAGCTATTACGACGCCCCCGTGGTGCGCGACCTGGTGAAACTCGCCAGCAAGCTCGGCTTCCAGCCCTATTTGCTGCCCTTTAAACCCAACGGTAAACCCCAGCATATCAAGGGGTTCCTGCGGGCCTTTGCCCGCACTGCTGCCAACAGCGCCCAGTTCCTCAACAAGGTGGCGGCGCTTGGCATTCCCATGGTGGGGGTGGATCCGGCCATGGTGCTCTGTTATCGCGACGAGTACGCCAAGGCGCTGGGGTCGGCCCGCGGTGATTTTCAGGTGTTGTTGCCGCAGGAGTGGCTGCTCTCGCTGCCGGCAGATCAACTGCCTGCTAGCGCCAACAAGGCAAAGAGCGAGGAGGAGAGTGAGCCCTGGTATCTGTTTGCCCACTGCACCGAGAAGACCGCCAAGCCCTCCACTCACGGTGACTGGAGCACCCTGTTTGGCCGCTTCGGGGCCAGTTTGCAGCCGGTCTCTGTGGGTTGCTGCGGTATGGCGGGCACCTATGGTCACGACGTCAAACAGGTGGAGAACTCCAAGGGCATCTATGGGTTGAGCTGGGCCGACCCGCTCGCCCGTCTACCCAAAGCGCGCTGTCTGGCAACTGGCTATTCGTGCCGCAGTCAGGTCAAGCGGATGGAGGGGGAAAAGCTCAAACATCCATTGCAAGCCCTGCTGGAGCTGCTCTGATGCTGACGTTCCCCAAGCGGTTTCGGGTGCCGAAGGCCTATCGGCATCCACGTTTTTTGCTGTTACCCGCCACTCCCGCTCAGGCGGTGGTGGAGTTTGTCGCCATGTTGCGCGAGCGCGAGCAACTGCATCAACTGTTTCGTCCGAATGATGTCTGGCCCTCTGCCAATTTCAGCCTGAGCCAGCACGAAGGGGATCTGGAGTGGCAGCAGTCGGAATTTCTGGCCAAGCGCTCCTTTGCCTATGGCCTCTGGAGTCCGGATCGGGAGCCCGAGTTTTGGGGAGGCGTCTACCTCTATCCATCGGTGCTGCCGGAGGTGGAGGTCGAACTCTTCTTCTGGAAGGTGGCCGAGGCGCCCATCGCGGATGAGGAGCTGGAGACGCAGTTGCGCGAGTGGCTCGCCAGGGTGTGGCAGTGGCCAGAACCCCGCCTGCCGGGACGAGATGTGCCCTGGGCTGAGTGGCCCGGCGTTACCTACCCTTGGTGACATCCCGCTTAAGGGCATGATTGTGTAACATGCAGCTCCGGGTCGGGGCTGCGTTGTTACCACGTCACCTGATAACCAACAACTCATATAACAGAACCATGTTGCCGATGGAGGGCGTTTCACTCATATCGGTACGCATTCATCGCTTACATAAGGAGTCTGCTCGCAATGAGTCACGATATTGCGCCCATCTGGCGTAAACCCATGAGTCTGGAGGGGCTCAACGCCACCTCTCGCAACACCCTGATGGCCCATCTCGATATCGTCTACACGGCTTTTGGCACCGATTGGCTTGAAGCGACCATGCCGGTGGATCATCGCACTCACCAGCCCCTGGGCATGCTGCATGGCGGCGCATCCGTGGTGCTGGCGGAAACCTTGGGATCGATTGCCGCCAATATGGCTGTCGGGCCAGATAGCTACTGTGTGGGGCTGGAGGTGAATGCCAACCATCTGCGAGCCAAGCGGGAAGGGGTGGTGACCGGGCGTTGCACGCCGCTCCATCTGGGAGCAACAACCCAGGTGTGGCAGATTGAAATTCGGGACGAACGTGAGCGTTTATTGTGCACCAGCCGACTGACCATGGCGGTGCTCAAACACAAGCGGGGCAAGGACTCCAGCGAGGAGTGATCTGCAATAACGCACTATGAGTGCAAAATAAGCAAGCCATACTCGCCAGATCCCTCTATAATTGCCAACGTCTTGAGAGGCTTATCACATTTTTCAAGACAGCAGAACAAAGTGGCGCTATAATCGCCGCCTTTTTGCTATTCCGCGGTGTTAGCCGCCTGCCTTAATCTGGAAGAATCTATGTCTGATACCGAACAACTGCCCCTTTTTAGTGAGCTTGGACTGGCCGCGCCTGTATTGAAAGCGCTGCAGGACGTGGGCTATGAGCGCCCGTCACCGATCCAGGCCGCAGCAATTCCCCACCTGATGGCGGGACACGATCTGCTGGGGCAGGCGCAAACCGGTACAGGGAAGACCGCTGCTTTTGCCTTGCCTCTGTTGTCTCGTCTGGAAGCTGGTAACCGCAACACCCAGATCTTGGTGCTGGCGCCTACCCGCGAACTGGCGCTGCAGGTGGCTGAAGCGTGCCAACGCTATGCCCACCACATGCCTGATTTCCACGTGCTGCCGATCTACGGTGGTGCCTCCTACGAAACCCAGACCCGCGCCCTGCGTCGCGGTGCCCAGGTTGTCGTCGGTACTCCGGGCCGCGTGATGGATCTGATCCGTCGCAAGAACCTGGATCTCTCCGGCCTGAAAGCTCTGGTACTGGACGAAGCTGATGAAATGCTGCGTATGGGCTTCATCGACGACGTGGACTGGATCATGGAGCAGTGCCCGAGCTCTCGTCAGGTTGCTCTGTTCTCTGCCACCATGCCGGAGCAGATCCGTCGCGTGGCCCAGAAGCACCTGAAGCAGCCCAAAGAGATCAAGATCGCCTCCAAGACTGCTACCGCTACCACTATTCGCCAGCGTTACTGGCAGGTAACCGGTCTGCACAAGCTGGACGCCATGACCCGCCTGCTGGAAGTGGAATCCTACGAAGCCCTGCTGGTATTCGTACGTACCAAGAACGCTGCTGAAGAGCTGGCTGGCAAGCTGGCCGCCCGTGGTCACGCCTGTGAAGCGCTGCACGGCGACATCCCGCAGAAACTGCGTGAGCGTACCGTCGACAAACTGCGTCAGGGCCAGCTGGACATCCTGATCGCCACCGACGTGGTTGCCCGTGGTCTGGACGTTGAGCGCATCACTCACGTAGTGAACTACGACATTCCGTACGACACCGAATCTTACGTTCACCGTATCGGTCGTACCGGTCGTGCCGGTCGCAAGGGCGAGGCCATCCTGTTCGTGGCTCCGCGCGAGCGCCGCATGCTGCGCGCCATCGAGCACGCAACCCGTCAGGCCATCGAGCCGATGAAGATGCCGAGCACCGAGGACATCAACCAGCACCGTCTGGCCAAGTTCAAAGAGCGCATCCGCGAAACCATGATGGGCGAAGAGCTCGAGATCTACCACAACCTGGTAAACGAGCTGATCGAAGAAGATTCTGCCGATCCGCTGGAGCTGGCTGCTGCACTGGCCAAGCTGGTACAGGGCGACCAACCGCTGCTGCTGGATGACTCCATCCCGGATCCGCTGTTCAACAACAGCAACGATCGTGGTGGCTTCGAGCGTCGTGACTTCAACGATCGCGGCGGTCGTGACTTCGGTGACCGTGGCGATCGTCCGGCCCGTCGCATGCCGTCCCTGGAGCCGCGTCCGCTGAAAGACAACCCAGATGTGGAGATGGAGCGTTACCGCGTAGACGTGGGTGCCCATCACGGTGTCAAGCCGGGCCAGATCGTGGGCGCCATCGCCAACGAAGCGAACATCGAGAGCCGCTTCATCGGCAACATCGACATCGCTGACGACTTCTCCACCGTTGACCTGCCCAAGGGCATTAGCGCCGATGTGCTGGAAGTGATCAAGAAAGCCCGTGTTTGCCAGCGTCCGCTGCAGATCACTCGCTACACCGAGGTGCCGGCCGGTGGCAACACCAGCAGCCGTCCGCCGCGCGGTGATCGTCCGTTCCGTGGCGACCGTCCTTTCAACAAGGATCGCCGTCCGCAGGGTGACCGTCCGTTCAACAAGGATCGCCGCGAAGGTGGTTTCAACAAAGATCGCAAATTCGGTGGCAAGCGCCGCGAAAGCTGATTGCTGATCCCGTTATGAAGAAGGCCGCTCATTGAGCGGCCTTTTTTTGTGCCAGTGTCTAGTCCTGAAATAGGTTTACACATTTTCAACTAGCATTTTTCTACTCAAAACCCTCTATGTACCGCATCGGGG
>NZ_JAAKTY010000026.1:0-57709 GCF_049174875.1 Aeromonas sp. 600948 | reverse complement strand
TAGCTCACGCCTAACCAAATGAAAAACCGTGCTGACAATTGATCCCGCATGAAACCGTCCGCCAGCGAAAATAGCGGCCAATCTGCACATAGCTCACACCTGACCAAATGAAAAACCGTGCTGAAAATTGATCCCGCATGAAACCGTCTGCCAGCGAAAATAGCGGTCTATCAGCGCCCAGCTCACGTCCTATTACACGAAAACCGGCTCTCTTTACTCTATGTCCAGCGGGATCTTCTCGCTGGCTGGCACCCGTTCGAGCTGCCAGTTGGCGATGCCCCATTCGATGATCTCGTCGATCCGGCTCGCCATCAGCTCGGGGGGCGGGCACTGGCCGAGGAAGTGCAGCGCCTGCCACAGGGCCGGTCGCACCTCATCGAGCGCCAGGGCCGGCGCATGGTTCTGCTTGGAGAGCTTGTTGCCATCTGCCAGCACCGCCAGCGGTAGATGCACCCAGTCGGGCAACGCTGCACCCAGGGTCTGGTAGAGGGCAATCTGGCGCACCGTGGGTTCGAGCAGATCGGCGCCGCGCACTATCTCGGTGATGCCGCTGTCCATATCATCCACCACCACTGCCAGGTTGTAGGCGTAAAGCCCGTCGCGACGGCGGATAATAAAATCCTCCTCGGCAAGCGCCGCAGGGACCGCGATATGGCCCTGCAAACGATCGTCGAAGTGGTAGACCGGATGGTGCTGCCGCAGCCGGGCCGCGCAACCTTCGGCCGCAAGCCCGAGGGTACGGCAGTGACCACTGTAGAGACCGCCCGCAGCCATGATTTCGCGCCGGGTGCAGCGGCACCAGTAGAGGTCCCCCGCCCGATAGAGCTGGTCGATGATCTCGTCATAACGGCCGTGGCGTGCGCTCTGGAACATCACCTCCCCATCCCACTCGAGACCATATGCTTCAAGAGTCTTGAGGATCAGGGTCGCAGCCCCTGCCATTTCCCGCGGCGGGTCGATATCCTCGATGCGCACCAGCCAGCGCCCCTGCTGCGCTCTGGCCTGCAAAAAGCTGCCGAGGGCCGCAATCAGCGAACCGAAGTGGAGCGGGCCTGAGGGTGAAGGTGCAAAGCGGCCGACATAGGGACGTGCAAGGGGTGAGGACGGGGGATTCACTGGCATGACTGTTCGGGTAAGCAATTCATTGAGGCTGCATTCTGGGGCGCGACCGCCAAAAGCTCAATAAAAAAGGGAGCCCGCGAGCTCCCTTTTTCATATACCAGAGGGTCGGGATCAACCGGCCATCTGTTTTTCCTTGATCTCGGCCAGCGTCTTGCAATCGACACAGAGGTCGGCAGTCGGACGGGCTTCCAGACGACGGATACCGATCTCGATACCGCAGTGTTCGCAGTAACCGAAATCATCGTCTTCAAGCAGCTGCAAGGTCTTCTCGATCTTCTTGATCAGCTTGCGTTCACGGTCGCGGGTACGCAGTTCAAGAGCGAACTCTTCTTCTTGCGCGGCACGATCCACGGGATCCGGGAAGTTGGCAGCCTCGTCTTTCATATGGTCGACGGTACGATCAACTTCCTGCATCAGTTGGTTGCGCCAGGCACCCAGGATCTTGCGAAAATGCGCCTTTTGTTGGTCATTCATGTACTCCTCACCCGGCTTTTCCTGGTAAGGCGCGACACCCGCAATGGCCAGGGGGCCCAGAGATTTCCTGTTTTCGCCTGTTGGCATGCCCTGTCTCCTAATTCAGCACGCTACCCGTGCCATCCATAAATTGAGGGCGACATCTATAGCAGAAGGGTAACGGGTAAGCAAACGAGCCGTACCAATAATGTTACCCACTCCAATATTTATGCACTCCCCTCGGGTAACAGGTGACCAGATTCAAACGGGACAAACCCTTGAGCCACCATGCCTTGCACCCCAACATGGGGCCGATAGCATAAAATTTCAACCCCCGCCGCGATTGCCTGCTCAATTAGCAGACTATAGTGCGGATCTATATGGGTTGCAGGGCGCATCCGGCTTATTCCGGAGTGCAGCACCATAAAGAGCAGCACGGCCCTGTGGCCCGCCGCTTTCATCGCCATCAACTCGCGCAAATGCTTGGCTCCACGGGCAGTGACCGCATCGGGGAAGTAGCCCATGCCAGCCTCCTCCCGCTCGTCGAGCAGGGTGACCGATTTTACCTCGATGTAACAATTGCCCTTTTCGTCATCTTCCAGCAACAGATCGATGCGACTGTTCTCTTCGCCATACTTCACCTCGGTGCGCAACCGGCTGTACCCCGCCAGCGGAGCGATGGCCTCCTGCTCGATCAGCTCCCGGGCAATCTGGTTGGCGCGCGCCGTGTTGACGCAGATAAAGTGGCCCGCCGTGCTCTCGGCGATCTCCCAGCTGTTGAGCAGCTTGCGCTTGGGGTTGTCGGAGGTGGAGTACCAGACCCGGGTGCCCGGATCGGCACAACCGGTCATGGCACCGGTATTGGCGCAGTGGATAGTGATGACCTCGCCGTTATCGAGTTGCACATCGGTCAGAAAGCGCTTGTAGCGGGCCACCAGCTGGCCCGATTGCAAGGGGGGATCAAAGATCACGGGTTAGCCCTCCGCGCGTCTTCTTTTACCCGGGCCTGCAGCGGCCAGCAGGCAAGCGGCTCGTAGCGCACCCCGTCCGGAGTCGAGATGGATTGATAGAGGCAGAACTCATCGGCCTGCAGCAGAAAATTTGGGGCAGGCAGGATGGCAGGGGCCTCGACCGCCTTGCGCGACAGGGTGACATGGGGGCGATAACCCTGCTCGCCATTGCCAAGACGCAACTTCTCACCGTGGCGGCGCAGCGCCTTCGCCAGCACGGTCAGCTCGTTGGGCCACTCCTTCGGGCCAATCCAGGCGGCCTTGGCCCGGCTGAACCAGCCGGTCTCATCCAGCCTGATGGAGAGCGGCGGACAGTGCTGACGCTCCACGGCGGCGATCAGGCGGCGGGTGGTCAACTCGTCAGCCTCACCCAGAAATGCCAGGGTCAGGTGGAGGTTGGCTTGCGGCACCGGCTGACCGGGCCAGGGCAGCTGATCGCGCCAGGCGATGAGCTCGGGGGCGAGCTCCTTGACGGGCAGGGCAAAGAAGAGTTTGGCCATGTGGTGATAATGCCTTTTTCACGCTCATTGGATGGACCCATTCTATGGCAGCCATTCGGCCATGTCTCGCCAGCCTCCCGCACGAGTAGCCATCTGCGCACATCCACTCACGGTGGCGCGGGTGGCTGTGGCAGAATAGGCGCCGTTTTACCGGTTGCTACAAAAGGTGCTCATCGCTTTGTCCCAGCTCCCCATCGTTTCGGTATTGCCCGAACTCTTTGCCGCCCTCGACAGCCACACCAGCGTGATCCTGCAGGCGCCGCCCGGCGCGGGCAAATCGACCCTGCTGCCGCTGGAGCTGGTGCGTCAGAACCGGCTGCCCGGCCGCATCATCATGCTGGAGCCAAGGCGCCTGGCTGCGCGCAATATCGCCACTTTTCTGGCCCGTCAGCTGGGGGAGAAGGTGGGCGAGCGCATCGGCCTGAGGGTGCGTGGCGAGAGCCGCACCAGCTCAGCGACCCGGCTCGAGATCGTCACCGAAGGGGTGCTGACCCGGATGTTGCAGCAAGACCCTGAGCTGACTGGCGTCTCGCTGGTCATCTTCGATGAGTTCCACGAACGCAGTCTGCACGCCGATACCGCGCTGGCCTTCGCCATCGAGAGCCAGCAAGGGCTGCGCGATGACCTAAAGCTCTTGGTGATGTCCGCCACCCTGGATGGCATGGCACTCGAGACCTTGTTGCCGGATGCCCCTGTGGTTCGCTCGGAAGGGCGCGGTTTTCCCATCGACTACCACTACCGCCCCGCCAATCGCCAGCAATGGCTGGAGCCGCAGGTCGGTGCCGTGGTGCTCGAAGCGCTGGCCGAGCAAGATGGCAGCCTGCTGGTCTTTCTGCCGGGACAGGGTGAGATCGAGCGACTGGTGCAATGGTTGGCAGACAAACTGCCGGACGACGTGACCCTCGCCCCCCTCTACGGCCGCCTCGACATGGCGGCGCAGCAGGCAGCCATCGAACCAGCGCCTGCCGGCCGCCGTAAGCTGGTGCTCACCACCAATGTGGCGGAGACCTCCCTCACCATCGAAGGGATTTCGGTGGTGATCGACAGCGGGCTGGAGCGACGGGCTTCCTTTGATCTGAAAAGCGGTGTCACCCGGCTGGAAACCCGCCAGATAGCCAAATCCTCCGCCACCCAGCGGGCCGGTCGCGCTGGCCGTCTCGGCCCCGGTTTCTGCTACCGGCTCTGGAGCAACGAAGTGCAGGAACGGCTCGCCGAGCAGAGCCCGCCAGACATCCTCACTCAGGAGTTGACCAGCCTGTTGCTGGACGCCGCCCAGTGGGGGGCAAAGGTGGAAGATCTGCCGCTTCTCGATATGCCTCCCGCCGCCGCGGTGGCCAGCGCCCAGCGGCTGCTGGTGGCCCTTGGCGCCATGAAGCCGGAGGGTGAGCAACAACTCACTCCCGCTGGCCGCGCCATGGCCGCCTTCGGTACTCACCCTCGCCTCGCTCGCATGCTGCTGCGCGCCCGCGAGCTGGAGTCAGAGGGTCTGACAGGGATTGTCGCCGATGCCGCTTATCTGGTGGCGTTGCAGGAAGAAGATCTGCGAGGATCGGAGCGCCTCTCGGTGCTGTTCCACCGCCGTCAAAACGCCCTGCGCCAAAACGCTGCCCGCTGGTTTGAACGGCTTGGCGCCCGCCCTGCCAATGCACAGGGTCAGTGGCTGGGGCTACTCTGTGCCCTCGCCTGGCCGGATCGCATCGGCAAACTGCGCAGCGGCAGTCGCTATCAACTCAGTGGTGGGGTGAGCTGCGATCTGGTAGAAGGTCATCCCTGTCAGGGACAAGCCGCCCTTATCGCTATCGAGATGGGGCAGAACGATCGCGGCAGCCGCATCTTTATCGCCGAACCGGTCGATCTGGACGAGCTGGTACGCCTGCTGCCGGAACTGGTCAGCGAACGGCAGTGGTTCGACTGGGACGAGCGCGAGGAGCGGGTGCGCGCCGAACGCCAGCAGGTGATCGGCGAACTGGTGTTGAGCCAGCGGCCGCTGACCGAACTCTCTGACGAGCAGAAAGGGCGCTGCCTGCTGCAAGGCATTCGCCGCAAGGGGCTGCATGTGCTGCCTTGGGACGAGAGCAGCGAAGGGCTGCTGGCCCGTCTGCGCTGTGCCCGCGACTGGCTGCCCGATGAGGGGTGGCCCGCGATGGATGACGAGAGCCTGCTGGCCACGTTGGAACAGTGGCTGCTGCCAGCGGTGAGCGGTATGACCCGGCTGGAGCAGCTGAAGAGGCTCAATATGAGCGACATCCTGCGCCAATCCCTGCCCTGGCTGTTGCCCAAACGGCTGGACGAGGCGCTGCCGAGCCACTTTGCGGCACCGACCGGCAGCCGGGTGCGGATCCGCTATCAGCCAGGGCAGGCACCGGTGATCCCGGTGCGGATTCAGGAGATGTTCGGGCAAGGCTCGACCCCCTGCGTGGCCGATGGCCGGGTGCCGCTGGTAGTGGAGCTGCTCTCCCCTGCCCAGCGACCGCTGCAGATCACCGCCGATCTGGCTGCTTTCTGGGCTGGATCCTACGAACAGGTGAAGAAAGAGATGAAGGGACGCTATCCCCGCCACTACTGGCCGGATAATCCGCTGGAGGCGATGCCGACCAGGGTCACCAAGAAGAAGATGGGTATCTAGGTTCGATTGGCCAGGCCCGATCGGACGTTCGCGAATGCGACATAACAAGTAGAAAAGAAAGCAAAGAGGATTTATGGCAACCCAACGACGCAAGCGAGCCCCCAAGAAGGCAGCGCCCAAACGCACCATCTGGCGCAAGCTGTTCTGGCTTGGCTTCAAGCTATCTCTGGTGGTGGCGGCCTTTATGGTGGTGTTTGGCATCTACCTCGATACCAAGGTGCGCGAGCGCTTCGATGGCGAGAAGTGGCAGCTGCCGGTGATGGTCTACAGCCGCCCGCTGGAGCTCTACCCCAGCCAGCGCCTGTCGCGAGACCAGATGCTGCGCGAGCTCAACATGCTGAGCTACAAGCAGGTGCGCCAGCCTCACACGCCGGGTGAATACACCATCAACGGCAACCGCATCGAGCTTATTCGCCGCCCGTTCGAGTTCTATGATGGCGCCGACGGAGCCCGTGGCCTGCGCCTCACCTTCAACGGCCCGCGCCTTGAGGGGATCCAGTCGCTGGAGAACCAGCGCCAGCTCGGTTACGCCCAGATGGACCCAGTGCTGCTCGATCGCCTCAATACCGAAGATCGGGAAGATCGCCTGCTGGTGCGTATCGCCGAAGTGCCCGACAGCCTGCTGGTGACCCTGCTCACCACCGAAGATCGCGACTTCTACCAGCATGGCGGCGTCTCGCCGGTGGCCATCATGCGCGCCATGTTCGCCAACCTGATCGCGGGTCGCACCGTGCAGGGGGGCAGTACCCTGACCCAGCAGCTGGCCAAGAACTTCTTCCTGACCCGTGAGCGCAGCCTGTGGCGAAAACTGCAGGAAGCCTACATGGCGGTGCTGATCGACTATCGCTACAGCAAGGACGAGATCCTCGAGTCCTACCTCAACGAGGTCTATCTGGGGCAGAACTTCTCGCAAGGGGTCTATGGTTTCGGCCTCGCCTCCTACTTCTACTTCGGCATTCCGGTCAACGAGCTGGATATCGATCAGGTCGCCCTGCTGGTCGGTCTCGTGAAAGGCCCCTCCTATTACGACCCATGGCGCTTCCCGGAGCGGGCCAAGACCCGCCGTGATCTGGTGCTGAAGCTGCTGATGGATCACGGCAGCCTGACCCAGGCAGAGTATGAACTGGCCAGCCGCCAACCCCTCGGCATCATCACCCGTGGCCAGATGAGTTATGGCCGCACCCCGGCCTTTATGGGACTGCTCAAGCGAGAGATCCAGAGCCGCTTCGGCGCCGATCTGCTCAAGCAGTCCGGCCTCAAGATCTTCACCAGCCTCGACCCCATCGCCCAGCACGCGGCCGAGCGGGCGGTCGAATCGGGCCTCGCCGATATCGAGAAGCTGCGCGGCAAGAAGAAGCTGGAGGCGGCCATGGTGGTCTCCGACTGGCACAAGGGCGAAGTGGTCGCGCTGGTGGGTGGCCGCGATCCCCGCTACGCCGGGTTCAACCGGGCGCTGGATGCCCGCCGCCAGATCGGCTCGCTGGTGAAACCGGCGGTCTACCTTACCGGTCTCTCAAACGGTCTGACCCTGGCGACCCCGCTCAAAGATCAGCCGATCCGCATTCGCGGTCAGGATGGTCAGGTCTGGACGCCGCAAAACTACGATCGCAAGTTCCGCCAGAGCGTGCCGCTGATGGATGCGCTGGCCAGCTCCCTCAACGTACCGACCGTCAATCTCGGTCTGCAGGTGGGGCTGGAGAAGGTAGTCGACACCCTGCACAAGCTGGGAGTCCAGCAGGAGATCCAGCCCTATCCGTCGCTGGTGCTGGGGGCAGTGGCCCTCTCGCCGCTGGAGGTGAACCAGATGTATCTGCCCATCGCCAATCAGGGACTGACCCAGCCGCTGTCGGCCATTCGCGCCGTAGTCAACGGGGATGGCAGCCTGCTCTATCAGCATGATCAGACCGCCAAGCGGGTCACCGACCAGCAAGCAAGCTGGCTGACCCTGTTCGCCATGACCAAGACGGTGAGTCAGGGCACGGCCCGCGCCCTCAGTGCCAAGTTCCCCGGCGCCACCATGGCAGCCAAGACCGGCACCACCAACGAGCTGCGCGACTCCTGGTTTACCGGGATGGACAACAACGAGCTGGTCAGTATCTGGGTCGGGCGCGACGACAACACCCCGGCGGGCTTGACCGGCGCAAGCGGGGCACTGCAGCTCTTTAGCGGCTACATGAGCCAGCGAGGCGTCAACAGCCTGAGCCTGCAGATCCCGGAGGGGATCACCTGGGCCAACTTCTCCCGTGCCAGCGGCACCCGCGTCACCAGCGACTGCCCGGGCAGCCTGCAGGTGCCGGCCAAGGTATCGACCATGGGCTCACCGACCAGCTGCAGCAGCCCGGGTACGCCACGCAGCGCACTGGACGACTGGTTCGGTGGATTCTTCAACTGACCGAGGGAGACGGGTAGCCCGGGCTGCCCGTCTCGCCATCCCGCTTACAAGGAGTCACCATGCACCAGCCGCTGTTTGAGGCCATCCACCACGTTGCCATCATCGCCAGCGATTACCAGCGATCGCGCCACTTCTATCACGAGGTACTGGGGCTGCCCATCATCGCCGAGACCCTGCGCGAGGCGCGCCAGTCGTGGAAACTGGATCTGGCCCTGCCGGACGGCAGCCAGCTGGAGCTGTTCAGCTTCCCCTCGCCTTCCGAGCGCCCCTCCCACCCCGAGGCGTGCGGCCTGCGCCATCTCGCCTTTCGGGTCAGCGACCTTGACCGCGTCATCGCCCATCTGCATGCCCATCGAGTCGATGTTGAGCCAGTGCGGGTGGATGAACTGACCGGCAAGCGCTTTACCTTCTTCGCCGACCCGGACGGTCTGCCGCTGGAGCTCTACGAAGCGCCGCGCTGAGCCTGCATCGACCAAGCAATCAGCCAAACAAAAGCCGCTCGGTTGCGACCGGGCGGCTTTTCTTATTGCTTCAGGTTATCAGGCGGTAGTCAACATAACGACAGCCAGCGCCATCACCATCATGCCAGCCCAGCCGATGGGCTTGAGCCGCTCACCGAAGAAGAGCAAACCGCCAAGCGCCGTACCGACGATGCCGATAGCCCCCCAGGTGGCGTAGGCAACAGCCAGGTCAATCTGGCCACCACTTACCGCTTCCGAGAGCAGGGTAAAGGCGCCGAGTACCAGCATGATCCCCAGGAAGCCCCACCCCTTGTAACGAAAACCCTTGGAGCGGTTGATGGCCATGTTGGCGCCGATATCGATCAGTGCGGCACCCAGTACAATCACAAACGGACTCATGCTGTGGCCTCCGCTTCTACTGACTTGTCTGCAGGCTCATCATGGGTCTCCCCCATGGTCACCATAACAATCCCCACTATCGCGAGAGCCAGGCCAATCAGCTCCTGAACGGTCACATCGTAACCAAGGAACATGACCGACACTATGGTGATCAGGGTGATCCCGAGCCCCTCCCAGAGCGCAAACGCAATACCAATGGAGATTGTTTTGGCGGCTTTCGCCAGCAACCAGTACGAGAAACCGATCAACAGCCACATCGGGATGTAATTCATCCAGCCAGCTCCCTGCTCGGGGATCATGGCCATGCTGGAGGTACCGGCGACCTCGGTCACGATGGCGCCGGTCAAAAATAGCCGGGCCAGAAACATACGACTTAATAACATATAAGATGCCTTTGTTGCTTCGACGGGAGAGATGGTAAACGGGGAGAAGCAACTCGCGACAATCGCTCAGCGTCGATTATTCCGACGCCACAGGTTTGCCTTGCCTTGGTTCGGCACGCTAAGGTGATGGTGAAAAACTCCGTCATGGTCTGTAAAACATGAAGTTATATCAGATAGAACTCTTTGTAGAGTCAGCCAATAGCGGCTCTATTGCCAACACCGCCCGTCGTCTCGGCAAAAGCCGCAGCGCTGTCAGCACCTCCATCGCAGCACTGGAAGTTGAGCTTGGCGTCGAACTTTTCGAACGAGGAGCCAATCAGAGTCGCCTGACCGAGATCGGCGAGCTGGTACTTGATGATTGCACTCGCCTGCTACAGGCGGCCAACAGCTTGCAGCAGAAGTGCAAACATTACGCCTCGGGTGCCGAAGTGGCGCTGCGGGTTGCCCGCGATGACGCAATCCCCGAGCAAGTGTGGCGCGAGATGCTGGCCAGCCTGCACAACCAGTTTCCCGGCACCAGTATCTCGCTGGTGCTTGCCTCTCCGCCTGAACTGCCAGCGCTGGTGGAAGAGGGGTTCGTCGATGCCGCATTTGGCCTTATTACCGAGGATCAGGAGCGCAGCGGCCTCAACATCGATCTGCTCAACCCGATCCGCACCCTGATGGTGGTGGCGCCCAGCCATCCGCTGGCCGGACTGAAGCGGGTCAAACAGCAGGATCTGACCGATCACACCCAGGTAACTCTCTCGTATGTAGATGAATTTTCTGTAAAAAGCCTGCTACCTGTGGGAGGCCAGCATATAGGTCTCTCCAGCTTCGAGTTGATGCGTAACGCGGTCCTCGATGGGCTGGGCTGGGCGGTGCTCCCCTCGCCACTTATCCAGAGCCAGCTGCGACAAGGCACCCTGCTGACCCTGAAGCACAAGTTCAGCCTGCAGTGGCGAGACTATGGCGTCTATCTGGCAGAAAATGCCTATCACGGCAAAGTATTGGCCTGGTTGAAAAAATCGATCCAGAGTTATCTTGAGCCTTTCGAGTAAAGATGAAAGAGGCGGTGCCAGCTCACGATATCTGCTTATCCTGATGATCCTGACAGAGGTGATCGTGCATACTCTTCACATACTCATTGAGCGCCGGAGGCGTAACCGATATGAGCAGTGCCCAAGACAAGGACGATATCTGGCTGGATGACGACATCATCGAACTCGATGATGAAGAGGTCGTGGTCCCCAAGGCACTCAATCCCTGGCAAGTGCTGATCGTGGATGATGAGCCGGATATTCATCACGCCACCCGGCTTGCCCTCTCCAATATTCAATACAAATCTCGCCCGCTCGAGCTGCTCAACGCCTATAGTGGTGCAGAAGCCGCCACCATGCTGGAGGCCAATCCCAGGATTGCCCTGATCCTGCTGGATGTGGTGATGGAGACCGAAGATGCCGGTTTGCGGCTGGTGCACCGGATCCGCAACGAGATGCGCAACTCGCTGGTGCGGATCGTGCTGCGTACCGGCCAACCCGGTCAGGCACCGGAACAAAGGGTGATCCTCGATTACGACATCAACGACTACAAGACCAAGACCGAGTTGACGGTACAAAAACTCTTCACCACCGTCATCGCCTCCCTTCGCTCCTACGAAACCCTCAGCGCCATCGACAAGAGCCGACAGGGACTCGGCAAAATTCTGGAGGGCGCGGGCGATCTCTACCATCTCCATTCACTCAAGGAGTTTGCTTCCGGCGTGCTCAAACAGATCAGCGCCATTCTCGATGTGGGCACCGAAGGGGCCATCTGTGCCGAACGCCGTCCAGGCGAACATGGGCTTGAGATCCTGGCGGCAACCGGAGACTACGAGGCGCTGCTGGAGGAGAAGAGCCTTGATGAATTTTCTGCCCTGAAAGAGTCGGTCATGAAGGCGTTAAACGAGCGCTGCAACCGCTTTGAACACCCGCAGGACTCTCTCTATATTGCAGCCCAGAATGGCCGCGAGTTCGTGTTGAGCTTCACCCCGACCCAGCCTCTGGATCCTCTCGAGTGCGACCTGCTGGATGTCTTCTGCCAGCGCATCTCGGCGGCCTACGACAATCTCTATCTCTACAACCAGCTGCTTCGTGCCCAGGAGGCCACCGTGGTGGCGCTGGCGGCGCTGGCGGAGTTTCGTGATTCCGATACCGGCGAGCATGTCTTGCGGGTGCAGAAGCTCTCGGATGCCATCGTGGCCGAATTGAAGCAGATGGCGGTCTACCCGGAGCAACTGACTCCGGAGTTTGTCGAAATGATCGGTATGGCTTCCATCCTGCACGATGTGGGCAAGGTGGGCACCCCGGACCATATCCTGCACAAGCCCGGCCGTTTCGACCCGGAAGAGCGGGCCATCATGGAGCAGCACGCCGGTATCGGCGCCAATATCCTGCACAAGGCGGGCGAAATGGTGGAGGGAACCAGCTACCTCTCGCTGGGGGCAGAGATCGCCCGGGGCCACCATGAGCACTTCGATGGCAAGGGCTACCCGCAGCAGCTGGCTGGCCAGCAGATCCCGCTGTCGGCGCGGATTGTGGCGGTAGTCGATGTGTTCGATGCCCTGCTCAGCAAGCGCCCCTACAAGGAGCCCTGGACGCTGACGCAGACCATGGAGTATATCCAGTCCCGCTCCGGTACCCAGTTTGACCCTCATGTAGTGACAGCCCTGTCGCGACTGGTCAACGAGTCGAGACTCCCCTACTCGCTCTGACCCTCTTTACTCGCAACTCCACATGCTCTGCCGGTGACCTTGCTCACCGGCAGAGCATCAAAACAGCCGTTTTGTTGCATCCCGCACACATCAAAGTGCCGCAAAGCGGAAACATCCCCCTTCTTTGTTAACGATAACCGCTGAAATATGGTCATTTAACATCACATCGCTATAATATCGGCCTGCAAACCTGATACTAACAACGAAGGAATTATCATGAGCCTGAACCTGGTACCGGCTGGCAAGAGCCTGCCCGACGATATCTATGTCATCATCGAAATCCCGCAGAATGCCGACCCGATCAAATACGAAGTCGACAAGGACAGCGGTGCTATTTTCGTTGATCGCTTCATGTCTACCCCGATGTTCTATCCGTGCAACTACGGCTACGTGAACGCGACCCTCTCTCTGGATGGTGACCCCGTCGACGTACTGGTTCCGACCCCCTACCCGCTGCTGGCCGGCTCCGTCATTCGCTGCCGCCCGGTTGGCGTGCTGAAGATGACCGACGAATCTGGCGAAGATGCCAAGATCGTTGCCGTGCCGCACTCCAAGCTGACCAAGCAGTACGACCACATCCAGGATGTGAACGATCTGCCGGAACTGCTGAAAGCCCAGATCCAGCACTTCTTCGAGCGCTACAAAGAGCTGGAAGCGGGCAAATGGGTCAAGGTGGAAGGTTGGGGCGACAAGGCCGCTGCCGAAGCCGAGATCAAAACCTCTGCCGAGCGTTACGCTGCCAAGTAAGCATCACTCGGTTTGTAAAAAAGGCGCCTTATGGCGCCTTTTTTGTCGGTGTTTGCGGCAGCAGACCGGCCGCCTCTTCGGCAGGATTGCCCTGAATGTATATTTCACGGCCATCTTTCTGGTAGGGACGATAGTAATCACCGCCACAGCGATAGCCGCCGCCCGGCTGGCTCATCAGCTCGCAGTTGACCGGCAACACCTCCAGCCACTTGATGGCCTGCTGGTAGCGCAGCCACTCCTGCCATTCGTGTTCGCGCGCCAGCTGGTCACGCAGGGCAAAGGTATCCGCAACGGACATCCCCTTGTTGACGATCACCTGACCCGCCATGGCTGGCAGGCTGAGCAGCCCAAACAGCACTATGATCCAAGGCTTCATAACCCCTCCAGAGTGACTTAATTTCACAATTAAATTAAAAGTCACATCAATCTGTTATCCAGATCACAAAACGAAACATCACCAAAGTGGTGCCGGCTCACCTAGTTGTTAATTATCGTCCACGGCAGGAAGCACCACCATGAAGCTGACCCCCGCGCTGTTGCTCAGCCTCACTCTCTACACCACCCTTGGCGCCACAAGCAACGCCAGCGAGATCAACATGAGCTGGCAGTGGCAATCCACCGATGGCCAGCGCAAGCACTTCCAGCTGACCACCGACGATCAGGTGATGGCCGCCAGTCGCCACGAGATGAGCCTGCTGAAGGCCTCTCTCACCAATCCGCTGGAGACCCTTTACGCCTATATCAGCCCACGGCTCTACAACAGCATCAACCTGATCAATCAGAGCAGCCCCGAGACAGCTACCAAGTTTCGCAATCTGGAGCAGGCCTTCACCCTGCGGGACGACAGCATGGAGTCGCTGCTATTCTGGCAAGCCTACCAACAGTATCAGGAGGATGCCTTCTACCAGATGAGGGTGATACCCTGCGTCCATCCTGCCAATCGCAAACTGCCTTGCGTACGCCCCGATTACTCCCAGCTCTTCTACCACTTCAAAGGGCACCTCAAGCCACTGGCGCAGCAGTTTGCCGCCAAGGATCTCGCCACCAGCGTCAGCCTGATGCAAGAGTGGCTAAACGCCATCCCCACCCAGCCGGAGCAGCTGGATCACTTCGCGCCGCCGCTGCAGGCACTGCAAGATAACAAGGCCGACAGCGATGAGAAGGCTCTGCTGATGGCCAGCCTGCTGGCAGAGCTGGCCCCGCAATATGTGCTCAGCATCATCTATCCGGATATCAGCATCGGCAGCGTCTCCCCTGCCTGGCTGGCCATTACGGCAGACAGTGGCGTACCCGGTGATGTGGTGGTGATCAACAATCAGCGCCATGTGCTGCTGACCGGCTCGTCCCTGCTGGCCCAGCAGATGACCATGGCCAAGATCCCCCTCATCAGCGAGTCGCTCTACTGACGCAGACAGCTCAGACCAGCAGCCAATTCATTGATTTTTATCGATGTCATGCCATCCTAGCCGCCCTTGCCAGCCAACCACCTGACTGGCGGGGCGCCGACGCTTCTGAATTGCGATCTTATTTAACACTTTTTAAACAGATCCGATCAGTTTAGGATGAAGCTCGTCCATTCCCTCAATCCGAAACTCGTTATAACATAACAAATGGAGTGTCATCAGGATGAAACATCTCGTACTTACTTTGGCGCTGCTGCCATCTCTGGTCTTTGCTCACAACTTCAAGGATGGCAACCCGGTGCCGCTGGTCAATGTCAGCGACAAGGGGGAGCTGGTACTGAATGGCAAGGATATCGGCTACCAGCCGTGGCAGAGCACCTCGCTCACCGGCAAGGTGTTCCTGATCCAGCATATTGCCGGTCGCTCCAGTGCCAAGGAGCTGAACGCCCCGATGATCGAGGCGATCAAGGCCGCCAAGCTGCCGCAAGACAAGTACCAGACCGTTACCGTCATCAACAGCAATGACGCCATCTGGGGCACCTCCGGCTTCGTGAAGAGCAGTGCCGAGGACAGCAAGAAAGAGTTCCCCTGGTCCGCCATGGTGCTGGATGCCAAGGGCATGGCGCGCAACGCCTGGGATCTGACGCCGGAAAGCTCGGCGATCATTCTGCTGGATAAAGAGGGCAAGGTGCTGTTTGCCAAAGATGGCCAGCTCGACGCCAACAACATTGCTACCGTGATGGGGCTCATCAAGTCCCATCTCTAAGTCAGAGAGAAAGGGCGCTGATGGCGCCCTTTCCATAAGGGTCTATGGGTCGTATCAAGCTGAAAATCTGGATCTTGCTGCTGGGCTGGTTATGGCTGCAGCCTGCCCTTGCCCGGCACCAGTTTGAATCTGCCCTGCCCGGCCACGACGACCATCACTGCCTGGTTTGCGCCCTCCATCTGGATGGCAAGCAGGTCATCACCGCCACCCCCTATTGTTTCCCCGGTTCGACCTCTGTTCTGCCCGTCGTTGCAACCATGCAGCGCTCGGCGGATACAGCCACGCTTCACAGCTATGCCATCCGTGCGCCGCCCGCCTCTGTTTTTATCTATCCCTTTGTTTAATTTCGCTATTTGTTTTGAAAAAGGATTAAAGATGAAAGCAGTTACTCTGTTGCTGGCCGCAGCGGCCTTTGGCGCACACGCAAATCACGACGAACACGAGAGCCACAGCCACGGCGCCCACGAGCATGGCCATGGCCACCTCAATCTGGTGGTCGATGGCGACCAGCTGATGATCGAGCTGCAGGCGCCTGCAGCCGATCTGGTAGGCTTCGAGCACGCAGCCAAGAGCGATGAAGAGAAGGCGCAGTATGCCAAGGCGGTCGCCCGCCTCCAGCAGCCTGACGCCCTTTTCCGCTTCGACCCGGCCGCTGGCTGCAAACTGACCCAGCAGGAGCTGCAAGCCGCCAAAGAAGAGCATGACCATGACCATGACCATGACCATGACAAGGCTGCCAGCAACAAACATGAAGACCACCATGATCATGACGAAGCGGGCCACGCCGATATGGGCGCCATGTACACCTACACCTGCGCCACGCCGGCCAAACTGACCGGCCTTGAGGCGACCCTGTTCAGCGTCTATCCGAGCCTTGAGAAGCTGAGCGTGCAGGGGATCCTGCCCACCGGCCAGACCGCTGGCGAGCTGACCCCGTCCGCCAACAAGCTGAGCTGGTAACGCCATGAAAAAAGCCGTGGTTGAGATCCGCGATCTGGCCTTTGCCTGGCCAGGTGGCGACGCTGTACTCGATCTGCCCGCCCTCACCATCCGCGAGGGTGAGCGGGTCTTTATCAAGGGCCCGTCGGGCTCCGGCAAGTCGACCCTGCTCGGGTTGCTGGCCGGGATCCAGACCGCCAACCACGGCACCCTGGAGGTGCTGGGCCAACCATTGGCCCGGCTCTCTGGCCGTGCCCGTGACCACTTCCGGGCGGCCAATCTGGGTTATATCTTCCAGCAGTTCAATCTGCTGCCTTTTCTCTCGGTGCAGGACAACGTGACCGCTGCCCTCACCTTTTCGCCCGCCAAACGGTCTCGCCTGCAAGGGAGTCCGGAGCAGGAGGCGCGCCGTCTGCTGGCGGAGCTGCAACTGCCGGATGACGCACTGCATCGCCCCGTCCATGCCCTCAGCATCGGCCAGCAGCAGCGGGTTGCCGCCGCACGGGCGCTGATCGGCTCGCCGCCACTGGTGATCGCGGACGAGCCCACCTCGGCACTCGACACCGACAACCGGGCCGCCTTTATCAAGCTGTTGTTCGAGGAGTGCGACAAGCAGGGCTCGACCCTGATCTTCGTCAGCCACGACCCTTATCTCGAACCCCTGTTCCCGCGGGTCGAAAACCTGCAACAGCTCAACCGGAGGGCATCATGCTAAAGCTCGCCCTGCAAAGTCTCTGGGCCCGCCGCCTTACCGCCGGGCTCACCCTGCTGGCCGTCGCCATCAGCGTCACCCTGCTGCTCGGGGTGGAGCGGGTGCGCACCCAGGCCCGCGAAAGCTTCTCCAACACCGTCTCGGGAACCGATCTCATCGTCGGCGCCCGCTCCGGTCAGGTGAACCTGCTGCTCTACTCGGTGTTTCGCATCGGCAACCCCACCAACAACGTGGGGTGGGACTCCTATCAGGCCATCAAGCAGAAACCGGGCGTAGCCTGGACCATCCCGCTCTCCCTTGGCGACTCCCACAAGGGATTTCGGGTGCTCGGCACCAATGGCGACTACTTCACCCACCTGAAGTACGGTCAGCAGCAGTCGCTGCAACTGCGGGAAGGGCGGCCTTTCGAGACGCCGTTTGAAGCTGTGCTGGGCGCTCAGGTGGCCGAGAAGCTCGGCTATCACCTTGACCAATCCATCGTCATCGCCCACGGCGCTGGCAACACCTCCTTCAGCCAGCACGACAATCTGCCGTTCAAGGTGGTGGGTATTCTGGCGCCGACCGGTACGCCCATAGATCGCACCATCCATGTGCCGCTGGCGGGGATCGAGGCGATCCATCTCGGTTGGGACACCGGCCGCCACAGCAAGAACGTGACACCGGAGCAGGCGCTGGCGCAGGATCTCACCCCGAAAACCATCACCGCCTTTATGGTGGGGCTGAGCAACCGCATTCTGGCGTTCCAGCTGCAGCGCAGCGTCAACACCTATCCCAAAGAGCCGCTGATGGCGATCCTGCCGGGGGCCGCCCTGCAGGAGCTGTGGAGCCTGATGAGCGTGGCGGAAACCGCCCTCTCGGTCATCGCCGGTTTCGTGGTGGTGGCGGGCCTGATCGGCATGCTGACTACCCTGCTGGCAGGGCTTAACGAACGACGCCGGGAGCTCGCCATCTTGCGATCCCTCGGCGCGGGCCCTGCCCACCTGTTCCTGCTGCTGGCGCTGGAGGCGATGGCGCTGACCACGGTCGGCATCGCTCTCGGCGTCGCCGTGCTCTATCTGGGACAGGGGCTTGCCTCGCCCTGGCTGCTCAGCCACTATGGCCTGCAACTGAGTCTGGGGCTGCCGAGCACCTACGAGTGGCAGTTGCTGGGGGTAGTGTGGCTGGCAGGCATGGTGATCGGCCTGCTCCCTGCCGCCCGCGCTTACCGCTACAGCCTGAGCGATGGTATGAGCATTCGCGTCTAGCGAGACGCCCAAAAATCGAAACAGAAGGACAGATGATGAAGTGGAAAATTGTGGCGCTGCTCGCCAGCCTGCTGGTGCTGCCCGCCCTGGCCGCCGATTACAAAACCATCGACTGGGATGTACTGATCCCGGAAGGGGAAAAACTGCTGCCACCGCCCCAGGTCAATCACGAAGATCCCATGTCGGTGCCGCAACCGGTGGGCGGGGTAAACAAGAAGCTGGACAACCAGGATGTGCGCATTCCGGGCTTCGTGGTGCCGCTGGAAGGGGATGCCAAGAAGATCACCGCCTTCCTGCTGGTGCCCTACTTCGGCGCCTGCATCCATGTGCCGCCGCCCCCCACCAATCAGGTGATCTATGTGAGCTACCCCAAGGGTGCACCGGTGGATGACCTGTGGGATGCCATCTGGGTGAAGGGCAAGATGCGCACGGTCAGCTCCAGCCACGAGATGGCCACCGCCTCCTATTCGATGGAAGCGGTCGAGGTGAGCGTCTACGAGGAGTAATCCTCCCGTTGCAAAAAAAGCGGCCTCCACGGAGGCCGCTTTGTTATCTTGGCATCCCGGTTGGAGTAACATTCAGCTCCAGAACCTGTGCGAATGGAGTCAGCATGGCAGACCTCCCCCCCCCGAAAAAAGAGAGTTCGATCCTGAGCAGCCAGGAGCAGACCCTGCGTCTGGCCCGCAGTCGCGGTATCGACGGCATGCTCACCCGCAACACCGACAGCACCTTCGAACAGCGCGCCACCTTTCGCCATCTGGCGGATCAGGCCGCCCGTCAGCGCAATCTGGAAGCCATCATGGTGATGGCCTCCCGCCACTGCGAAGAGACGGCAGCTGGCGGCGAGATGGACAGCGACTGGCTGACCCGCTTCCTGCAACTGGCGGAAGATATCAGCATGGTGCCGATGCAGCAGCTGTGGGGGCGGATCTTCGCGCTGGAAGTCGCCACGCCGGGCCGCTTCTCCATCCGGGCGCTCGCCACCCTCAAAGAGATGACCCAGCGCGAGGCCCAGCTGTTCCAACGTATCTGCTCACTGACTTGCCACTACACCGGCAGCGACGAGCAGCGACTGCTGCTGGGGCTGCACAAGGGGGCCACCCTGCTGAGTCGTGCCAAGGCAACCCGCCTTGGCCTTGGCAAATACCGGCTGCCCTACAACGCCCTGCTGCAACTGTTTGAGCTGGGGCTGCTGCATCGCGCGGAGCTGGAGTCCGGCCCGCTGCCCGCCGATGGGGTCGAGCTGGAGTTCGGCAACCAGCGCTGGCAGCTGCAGTGCAAGCAGAACAACATCACCCTGCTCTACTACCGCCTCACCCCGGTGGGCAACGAGCTTGCCCAGCTGCTGCAAGAGTCGCCGCTGGAGGAGTACCTGCAAGATCTGAAAACCGTGCTGGTGCAGGGTATCCAGATTGAAGTGATGCAGCTCGTCAGCGCCCCCTCCTCACCCGCTCCCGACCCTCTCCCCTGATCTCTGGCGGGGCAGTGGATGCCCCGTCGGTTCGTGGCTCCTTCGCATCAAGCTGCTGACTCCAAGCTCATGGGCTTGACCAGAATAGGTTGCAAATTGCAGATGCCGCAGAGGCACACCCCGTCTGCTCAGTTGCATATTGCAAACAGCAACGATCTTTTCCTGCCAAAACGGCACTAATAACACATCAATCATTAGCTTTTGCCAGCTGGCCCGCCCTTTGCACACGTCTTGATGCAGATCAAAATTTAACCACCACAGCTCGGGAGCAAGGCCATGAGAATCAATCAACCGGTTACCCAAAGAGAACGTCTCTACCCAGACCACCAGAGCCTCATCTCCACCACGGATCTGGAGAGCCGCATCACCTACGCCAACGAGGAGTTCTGCGAGATTGCAGGCTTCCAGCTCGACGAGCTAGTGGGGGAACACCACAATCTGGTACGTCATCCTGACATGCCGAAACAGGCCTTTGCCGATCTGTGGAACCATATCCGCGAAGGCAAGAGCTGGATGGGGCCGGTGAAGAACCGCTGCAAGAGTGGCGATCACTACTGGGTCAGCGCCTTTGTCACCCCCATCAAGGATGCCAGTGGCCGGGTGGTGGAGTATCAGTCGGTGCGCACCGCCCCGAGCGAGGAGCTCAAACAGCGGGCCGAGAAGGTCTATGCCGACCTGCGCAACAACAAGCTGCCGCTGGCGCTCAAGTTGCCCACCTTCTCCCATACCCTGGCCATCAACCTCTGTCTGCTGCTGAGCCTGCTCGCCATGTTTGCACTGGGCTACAGCCACGATATGAACTGGCAACTGGCGCTGGCCGCCCTGCCGCTGGCGATAGCGGCCATCACCCTGAATGCCCTCTCCCGTCGCCTCGGCAAGCTCAACAAGATGGCCCGCAGTCGCTTTGACAACCCGCTGATGCAGCTGCTCTACACCAACAAGGTGGACAACATCGCCGCCATCGAACTCTCGATGGTGATGAATCAGGCCGAGTTCAACGCCGTGCTGGCCCGCACCCAGCAGACTTGCAGCAAGATCCTGCAGGCCGCCGAGGGGGATCTGCGCAACGCCGAATCCATCACCGACAACCTGCAACAGCAGCAGGCCGAAACCAATCAGGTTGCGACCGCCGTGACCGAAATGTCGGAATCCATTCGCGAGGTGTCACAAAGCTCGACTGACTCCTCCAGCCTGCTGGATGAAACTGCCGTGCTGTTCAAGAGCGGCAACAGTAGCGTGGCCGAAACCGTGGCTGCCGTGGCGGGCATGAACAGTGAACTGATCACCTCCAAGAGCGTGATCAGTGCGCTGGTCGGCCACTGCCGCGATATCGACGGCATCCTCGATGTGATCAACAACATCGCCAACCAGACCAACCTGCTGGCCCTTAATGCCGCCATCGAAGCCGCCCGGGCCGGTGAAGCAGGCCGTGGCTTCTCGGTGGTAGCCGACGAGATCCGCTCGCTCGCCATCAAGACCCAATCCTCTACCAGCGAAATCCAGAAGATGATCACCGAACTGCAGAACAGCTCCGGTGAAGCAGAGCAGGCGATGGAGAAGGGTTGCCTGCTGGCGGACAGCTGCCAGCAGAAGGCATCGGCTACCGGCGCTATCCTGCAGCAAATCAACAGCATGCTGCAGCAGGTTGCCTCCGGCAGCAGCCAGATTGCCCACGCAGTACAAGAGCAATCCCACGTCACTGCCGAGATCAACCGCAACGTGCTCAGCATCAAGACCCTGGCCGATGACTCCAGCGTCGGCAGCCAGCACGCCGTCCACGGCATCACCCAGCTGGTGACCCAGCTGAGCGACCTCAACCGTCTGGTACGCCAGTTCCAGAAAGGGGCTCCGACAAGCCAGAGCCGCTACGAGATGCCAGCCGCCCGCGTGGTGCCGGTTCGCTAAGCCAGATAAAGACAAGCAATCAGCGCAGAAAAACCACATGGGCCCTTGGGCCCATGTGGTTTTTTAATGTCTGCCGACAAGCTGGCGACATACCCGCTTTCCCCTTCCGATTCCCCCCTGCGCTGATGGGCGGCCGCTCTGACACGAACACATCTCCACCAGTTATTGATTAATTTATTGATCTTGCTCAGGAAATGGCCCGCTTGCGCTTTTCACCCCAGCCCCGTTCGGTAACATAGCTGCCTGGCAACCTCTTGTCGGAGTCAGCCATGAGCCAAGCCAGTGCCAAAACGCAGGTAAAAAAGCAGCAGACTGGAGGCTGAAATTCAGGGGCGGTAGCGTGGTTTTTGCAGGTTGGCGCAGAGCGTATCGAGACCCAACAGACGAGCATGATCACCTCAACCAGAGCAGGATAAAGATGGATTGGGCCGGTCTGTAAAACAGATGTGCAGATACGTTTCGCGGTAAACGTTGGGCTTCACTTCGTTCAGCTCCAACCTACGATTTTTAGCCCAACATACGAGATCATTTTCAGCAAGAGCCATTTAATGTCAAAAAGCAAAACTTATAGTGACCCTAGATTTCACTATGAAATATGGAAAGGTCCATCTTCAGAATATGGGAAAAACCATAAATCAATTTTTTACGTTGAAAACCATAATGCTTCATGTGGGTATTCTGAACTTGCTATTGACTTTGGCATGGCCGCTGATGCATTAATTGAAAAATACCGTATTTCAGAGATTGAAAACTGGATTGCTCCAGTTGCTCACATATCGAGACAAGTTATTGAACTACATTTAAAAGCATTGATGCATTCAATAAATACTTTTGACAAAACCTTTGATACTGCGCCTCTTAATAGCCATAGTCTTGAAACGATATGGTTAGCTTGTAAAGATTGGCTCATCGGTAATGGTTACAAGCTTAATGATGATGCTCGCCTTGAAATGACAAACAATATTATTACTGCATATCATGAAATTGACCCTTCCGGAGACCTATTTCGTTTTGGCATATCTAGAAAAATCGCGTTCAATAAGCAGAAGAGCTATGACCGTGTAGGTATATTTTTAGAAAATTTTGAAAAGGAGTTCAAATCAGCACAATGCCTTCTTCGTCACTGGGAGGCAGTAGTATTTAGAGAGTGTGTCAAAATTGAAATGGGCTGGGAGAATGACCCATATTTTTATCCAGACAACTTCCCAAGAAACTCGTAATGCCCACATTGTTTAATACTCAGGGGCGGTAGCGTGGTTTTTGCAGATTGGCGCAGGGTGTAGCCCAGCCCACTAGGCGAGGGCGGTCAGGCCGACCAGCGCGGAATAAATATGGATTTAGTTGATCGGTAAAAAATGTTCAGATACGTTTCACGGTAAACGTTGGGCTTCACTTCGCTCAGCACCAACCTACGACTTTTAGCCCAACATACGAGATAAAAGAGGAAGTCAAGCAAACGCATTCAGCTTCAGAGGGAAGCATATACGGCATTTATTTTAAGTATAATTTCATAGCCTGTATTAGGGTGGAGCTAAGTTATATTGAAGGCGGTATTAATTTATTAGTGCCGCCTTCTATCTAATCACTACCTGAATTACATCATAAAAGGGAATTGAAATGGCAATAGATATTATTGAATGTACTGACTGGAATGATTTTAAAAACAAAATAATTTCAGACCTTTATGTCGAGGGCAGATTTAAAAAAGGAAAATACCTCTTTAGAGGTCAAGGTGGAGAGGATTGGTCATTAAGTTCCTCATTTGATCGTTGGTATCATGGAGAGCTAAAAAATAAAGTTGCAACAGCAAAAGAATTGTTAAATCAGTTCAAAATGGAATGTGAGCTTGAAGACTTACCTGATAATGTCAGAGATAATGACATAATGATGATGAGTTTAGGTCAGCATCATCACCTGCCAACTCGGCTGCTAGATTGGAGCGAAAGTCCTTATGTGTCAGCATTTTTCGCTTTTAGCTTGCATGTCAGGGCAACGGAGGAATCCAGTAATAAAGTTGCTATCTGGGTTTTAAATACAGAAGACCCTATCTGGAATCCAGAATTCGGCTGTGAAATTGTTAATGTACCATCATTTGGTAATGAGCGAATTAAAAATCAACACGGTAAGTTTACACACCTTAAAACACTTGAATCCTCTATTGAAGAGTATGTTGAACATTACCCTAATGAAGGTAGGTTAATAAAGTATGTGTTGCCAGCACGTGATGCTGTAAATGCATTGTCGGATCTAGACTCCATGGGAATTAATTTCGCTAGGATTTACCCCGGAATATATGGAAATGCAATGTCAGCTCAAATTAGAGTACTGGCGAAATTGTAACTCAAACCATTCTCTTAATTTGGAAAAAAACTCGCTACGCGGTTTTTATCGTTTAGCTTAGCCTTAATCAGCATTAGCCATAGGTATAGGAGCTTTAAAGTGGCACAACAAATATACAGAACTGTCAGCCATGTTGATGGGTGGGTAGGTCTGCCTCAGTATGAAATTCGTGGCAATCAAATATATAGAACTGTTTCTCACGCAGATGGCTGGGAAGGATTGCCCCAATACGAAATTCGTGGCAATCAAATTTATCGAACTGTTTCACATGTGGATGGGTGGGAAGGTTTGCCACAGTATGAAATCAGAGGTAACCAAATATACCGGACAGTTTCTCATGTGGACGGCTGGGAAGGCTTGCCACAGTACGAAATAAAGTAATGCTTCACAAGGCTAGGCATAGCGACGTCTTTTTCGTTGTGGCTTCGCCTTCACTACAAAGCCGAGCGTGCTGGCGGCTTTATGTGATTGCTCTGATGGTTCTGTCAGCTCGTAGGTTCGAATAGCGCAGCGTATTCGGATAATCGAGAATAACCCCGCCGCGATATAAGCAAGGATCGGAAGATCCCGTTGCGGGGTTGCTATCGACCGCCTTGGGGCGGCTCAAAACTTGCCGGTGCCACTATAAGCTGGATTTATGGGTTTTCCGATAATGACCCAACTTTTGCTTATAGTGGCTGCCGCCAGCCCATCAGCGCCTGTGGTGGCCAACTTAACGGCTGGCGGGCGCTTGTTATAGGTTCTTCCGATCCAACTACAGGTAGTTCCCCTGCCGCAGGGTGGTCAGCAGCTCATCTACCAGCGCGGCGACCGGTTTACCGGCGTTAAGCAGATGGATTTCCGGCTGCTCGGGTGTCTCATAGGTAGAGTCGATACCGGTAAAGTTGCGAATTTCCCCTGCCCGCGCCTTTTTGTAGAGCCCCTTGGGGTCGCGCTCTTCGCAGACGGCGAGCGGTGCATCGACAAAGACCTCGACAAACTCCCCTTCCCCCAAGAGGCTGCGCACCAGCTCACGCTCGGCACGGAACGGCGAGATAAAGGCGGTGAGCACGATAAGTCCCGCATCCACCATCAGTTTCGCCACTTCGCCGACCCGGCGGATATTCTCCTGCCGCGCAGCATCATCGAAACCAAGATCGCCACAGAGGCCGTGGCGCACATTGTCCCCATCCAGCAGATAGGTATGCTTACCCTCAGCGGCCAGCGCCTGCTCCAGCGCCCCCGCCAGGGTCGATTTGCCCGCCCCCGACAGCCCGGTAAACCAGATCACCAGCGGTTTTTGCCCTTTAAGCTCGGCCCGGCTCTGTTTGTCCACGGCATGCTTGTGCCACACGATATTGCTCATCCCACACTCCTTGCTTGGCGCTCACGCCTCAAAACTTAAACGGTCCGGCACCACGGGGAGCCGCCTTGGACTATCAGCCGACAACGTACTGGTGCCATGGCATTGCTCATCCAACACTCCTTGATTGGCGCTCACGCCTCAAAACTTAAACGGTCCGGAACCACGGGGAGGCGCCTCGGACTATCCGCCGACAACGTGCTGGTGCCATGGCATTGCTCACCCAACACCCCTTGATTGGCGCTCACGCCTTAAAACGGAAACAGCAGGGGCACCATCACAATCACCCCGAGGCTATAGGCCAGCGAGACCGGCAGGGCCAGCTTGAGGTAGTCCGGCATCTTGTAGTTGCCCGCGGCATAGACCATCAGGTTGGTCTGGTAGCCGTAGGGCAGGATAAAGCTGGAGCTCGCCCCGAACAGCACCGCCAGAATAAACGGCATGGTCGAGACATCCATGCTGAGCGCCAGCTGGTAACCCATGGGGAAAGCCAGCGCGGCCGCGGCGTTGTTGCTCATCAGCTCGGTCAGCACCAGCGTAAACACATAGATACCGATAAAGGCGATGATGGGGCTGGCACCGTTGAACTCCCCCATCAGCCAGTCGGCGATAAGCTTGGCCAGCCCGCTCTTTTCCAGCTGATCGGCGATGGCCAGCGCCCCGCCCACCACCAGCCAGATATCCAGCGGAAAGCGGCGGCGGATCTCGTCCAAAGTCAGAATACGGGTAAGCAGCAGCGCCACCAGCATCAGCAGCAACCCCTTGAACAGCGGCACCAGATCAAACACCGAGAGCGCCAGCACCCCGAGAAACCCCAGCACCACGGCGGCGCTGCGCTTGCCATCGAGACGGGTGGAGGCTTCCAGCCCACTCACCACCACAAACTCCCGCCCCAGCGACTTGTTGCGGGCAAACTGGGGGCCAGGAGCCAGCAGCAGGGTATCACCGGCGTGCAGCTCAATCTGGCCGAGGCCACCGGTGAGCTGGGTTTCGCCGCGACGCACCGCCAATACCACCGCATCGAAGTGGGTACGGAATTCGGCATCCTTGATGGTCTGACCCACCAGCCGCGAGCTGTGGCTGACGATCACCTCCACCAGATGCTGGCCGTTGAGGCGGTGCTGGCCGTAGAGATCCAGCCCCTTCATCTCCTGCAACACGCCGACGCTCTCCACATCGCCGCAAAACAGCAGCACATCCCCTTCGTGCAGCTCGTGTTCCGGCTGCACCGGGCAGATCACCTGCTCGCCGCGAATGATTTCTGCCAGATAGAGGCTTTTCAGGCTGCGCAGGCCGTTCTCCTTGACGCTGCGCCCCGCCAGCGGTGAACCGGCGCCCACCTTGGCTTCGAGAAAGTAGCCGGATTCGCGGCTCATCTCGGTATCCTGCACCGGCAGGTGACGGGCAAACAGCAGCACGGCCACCAGACCGGTCAGCAAAGTGCCCGCCCCCACCATAAAGAAGTCGAACATGCCGAGCGGCGGCGCCCCCATCTTGATGAGGAAGCTGTTGACGATAAGGTTGGTGGAGGTGCCGATCAGGGTCAGCACCCCGCCAAAGGTGGCCGCGAAGCACATGGGCAGCAGCAGTCGCGACGGCGCATGGTTGGGGTTGCGTTTGACCGCTCCCAGCATGGAGGCCACCACGGCGGTGTTATTGACGAAGGCAGACAGGAAGGCGGTGGAGAACCACACCTTCACCAGCACCTTGTTGAATGAACCCGTGCCCACCAGATTGGCGAACCAGCTCATGATGCGGGTCTTCTCCACCGCCAGCGACACCAGCAGCAACAGCACCAGCGTCAGCAGGGCACTGTTGGTGTAGCCCGCCGCCACGGCGTTGATATCCGCCAACCCGCTCAGGTAGGTGATGAGCACGGCGCCCGAGAAGAGCAGCGCCGGGCGGAGTTTGCCCTGGATCAGCAGGGCCACGAGAGCAGCCAGCAGACCCAGCACCAGGAATTGTTGCCAGGTCATGGGCTTACTCCTTGCTTATGTCGTTACCGATGGCAAGGGCTTGCCAGTGCGGGAAGTGCTTGCGCACCAGCGCATTGAGCTCGATTTCAAACTCGCTGTAGTGCCCTTTTACCGCTTTGGCCGCCAAGCCTTCCACTATCATGCCGGCGCCGACGGTGACGTTGGTCAGCCGGTCGATCAGGATAAAGCTGCCGGTATCACGGATCTCCTGATACGGGTCGAACGCCACCGGGTCGGTGAGGCTCAGCTCGCACAGGCCGATCTCGTTGAGCTTGAGCTCGCTTGCGTCCAACTCATCCAGCTTGTTGATCTCGATGCGGTGGCGGATGGCCTCCACCTGACCGCGACTCTTCTTGGTGGCCAGTTTGACGTCGTAGACCCGACCCGGTTGCAGGGACTCCTCCCCCATCCAGACGATATGGGCCAGCAGATTCTGGGTCACTTGCGGCTGCTTGGCGGCATCCACCAGCAGGTCGCCGCGGCTGATGTCGATCTCGTCGGCGAAGGTGACCGTGATGGCCTGACCCGGCAGGGCGTACTCCAGATCGCCGTCGAAGGTGACGATGCGGGTCACTGTGCTCTCCTTGCCCGACGGCAGCACCGCCAGCTTGTCGCCCACCCGCAGGATGCCGGAGGCGAGCGTGCCTGCGAAGCCGCGAAAATCGAGATTGGGGCGGTTCACATACTGCACCGGCAGGCGCACCGGATGGCGCTCCAGCTCGCGCTCTACCTCGGCGGATTCCAGCAGGGAGAGCAGGGTTTCGCCCTGATACCAGGCCAGCTTGTCGCTTGGGTTGACCACGTTGTCACCGTCCAGCGCCGAGACCGGCACGATATGAATGGTGTCGACGCTGAGCTTCTTGGCGAACTCGCGATAATCAGCACTGATGCGCTCGAACACCTCCTGACTGAACTCCACCAGATCCATCTTGTTGACCGCCACCACGAACTGCTTGATGCCGAGCAGGCTCGCAATAAAGCTGTGACGACGGGTCTGATCCAGCACGCCTTTGCGGGCGTCGATCAGAATGATGGCCAGATCACAGGTGGAGGCGCCGGTCGCCATGTTGCGGGTGTACTGCTCATGGCCCGGGGTATCCGAGATGATAAATTTGCGCTTGGCGGTGGAGAAATAGCGGTAGGCCACGTCGATGGTGATGCCCTGCTCGCGCTCTGCTTGCAGGCCGTCAACCAGCAGCGCCAAGTCCAGCTTCTCGCCTGTGGTGCCGAGCTTCTGGCTGTCGGACTCCAGCGCTTTGAGCTGATCTTCATAAATCTGCTGGGAGTCGTGCAGCAGGCGACCGATAAGGGTGCTCTTGCCGTCATCCACGCTGCCGCAGGTGAGAAAACGCAGCAGACTCTTGTGCTGCTGGGCGTGCAGGTAGGCTTCGATGCCCTGTTCGGTGATGGCGGTCTGAATATGGCTGTTCATGCTGACGACTCCTTAGAAATATCCCTGACGCTTCTTCTGCTCCATGGAGCCGGCCTGATCGTGGTCAATCAGCCGCCCTTGCCGCTCGCTCGAAGTGGTGAGCAGCATCTCTTCAATAATTTCCGGCAAGGTGGTGGCATCGGATTCGATGGCCCCGGTCAGCGGGTAGCAGCCGAGGGTGCGGAAGCGCACCAGCTCCTGCTTCACTTCGTCTTCCGGGCCGATGGGCATACGCTCGTCATCCACCATGATCTTGATGCCGTTGCGCTCCACCACCGGACGGTAAGCGGCGAAGTAGAGCGGCACTATGTCGATCTTTTCCAGATAGATGTATTGCCAGATATCCAGCTCGGTCCAGTTGGAGAGCGGGAACACCCGGATGCTCTCCCCCTTGTTGACCTGGCTGTTGTAAACCCGCCACAGCTCCGGGCGCTGGTTCTTCGGATCCCAGCGGTGGGACTTGTCACGGAAGGAGTAGACCCGCTCCTTGGCGCGGGACTTCTCCTCGTCGCGGCGCGCGCCACCGAAGGCGGCGTCGAAGCCGTATTTGTTGAGCGCCTGCTTGAGCCCCTCGGTCTTCATGATGTCGGTGTGCTTGCCGCTGCCGTGGACGAAGGGGTTGATGCCCATGGCGAGCCCTTCCGGGTTCTTGTGGACGATGAGATCCAGCCCGTACTTTTTGGCGGTCTCATCGCGGAACTTGATCATCTCCTTGAACTTCCAGTCGGTGTCGACGTGGAGCAAGGGGAACGGGATCTTGCCCGGATAGAAGGCCTTGCGGGCCAGGTGCAGCATGACGGAGGAGTCCTTGCCGATGGAGTACATCATCACCGGGTTTTCAAATTCGGCAGCCACCTCGCGGATGATATGGATGCTCTCGGCTTCCAGCTGCTGCAAGTGCGTCAATCTTTCACGGTCCATGTTGGTCCTCGGGTCATTGCTTATGCGCCTGCTCGGGGCGCTGGGTGGTTCAGTGCGCGGCCGCACCGGCAGCCGCATCAAATATCTCTTTCTCGGTCAGGCCAGCTGCACCAGCTTGAGGTCGCAGCCATCGAGATCCGGGTTAGCGCGCTGCTGCTCGCCGCTTTTTTCTCCAAACCAGGCGAGCCGCTCGCGCAGAGCGACCACTTCGCCGATGACGATAAGCGACGGGCTCACCGCCTGTTTGGCCAGCTCCGCCAAATCGGCCAGCGTGCCGGTCAGCACCCGCTGGCGGGATGTGGTGCCGCGCTCGATGATGGCGATGGGGGTGGCTTGGCTTCGGCCGTGATCCACCAATTGCTGCTGGATATGCTCGGAGCGCATCAGCCCCATGTAGATGACCAGGGTCTGACTGGTGGCGGCGAGCTGCTGCCAGTCGGGCTCCTTGCCCTCTTTCTGGCAATGGCCGGTAATAAAGACGGCGCTCTGGGCGTAATCACGGTGAGTCAGCGGAATACCGGCATAGGCGGTGGCCCCGGCGGCGGCCGTGATGCCGGGCACCACCGAGAAGGGGATGCCTTCATCGGCCAGCACTTCCAGCTCTTCGCCGCCACGACCAAACATAAAGGGATCGCCCCCTTTCAGCCGCACCACACGGTTGCCCGCCTTGGCGTATTCCACCAGCAGGCGATTGGTCTCCTCCTGCGGCACGCTGTGGGCGCCCGCCTTCTTGCCGACCGACACCAGGGTGGCATCGCGGCGCACCAGATCGAGGATCTCAGGCGAGACCAGCTGGTCGTAGAGCACCACTTCAGCCTGTTGAATCTGTTGCAGCGCCTTGAGGGTCAGCAGGCCCGGGTCACCGGGGCCCGCCCCCACCAGCACCACCTCGCCCACTTCGCTTTTCGCCTGATCGAGGCCATCGCTCAGCCACTGCTCGGCCCCTTGCCAATCCTCTTTTTCAATCAGGCTGGCCAGGGTGTTGGAGGCAAAAGCGCGCTCCCAGAAGCGGCGGCGATCGGAAATCGAGGAGAGCACCCGCTTGGCCTTGTCACGCACCCGGCCTGAGAGCTCGGTCAGCCCGCCAAGATGGCGCGGCAGCAGGCTCTCCAGCCGCTCGCGCAACAGGCGCACCAGCACCGGCGCCTTGCCGCCGCTGGAGACCGCCACCATCAGCGGCGAGCGATCAATGATCGAGGGAAAGATAAAGCTGGAGCGCTTGGGGTCATCCACCACGTTGACGAACAGACCCAGCTGATTGGCACTTTGATAAACCAGTGCGTTGACTTCGAGGTTGTCGGTCGCCGCCACCACCAAAATCTGACCAGCCAGATGGGCCGGGGTGAAGCGCTCCGCCAGATGGGTGAAACGACCGGTGAATTCCGCAAATTCCGGTTCAAGCTCCGGGGAGACCAGGGTCAGCCGGGCACCGGCCGCCAGCAGCAGGCGCGCCTTGCGGAGGGCAACCTCGCCCCCACCCACCAGCAGTACCGGGCGGCCTTCCAACTTGGCAAACATAGGTAAATAATCCATTTCGGCCCATCCCTCGGAACACGACTAATATGGGGCGACTATAGGCAGGGCAGCTTATCCCTCAAAATAATAAAAAATGCTTTTTAATGCGTTTTGGTAATTAGCAAAGCCGATTCATGACAAAGGCGTACAAAGTCACTTGTGGTACCTGACGCCAGACCATAGGCTAGGGACTGTGTTTCATAAGGAGCTAAATGATGAATGAATCATTGATTGTGCTAGGGATTTTCGTGTTCCTGGTGCTCGCCACACTGAGCGCGGGCATCAAGATAGTGCCCCAGGGCTACAACTGGACGGTAGAGCGCTTCGGCCGCTACACCCGCACCCTGACCCCGGGCCTCAACCTGTTGATCCCCTATGTGGATAGGGTCGGCCACAAGATCATCATGATGGAGCAGGTGCTGGACATCCCGGCACAAGAGGTGATCTCCCGCGACAACGCCAACGTCACCATCGACGCCATCAGCTTTGTGCAGGTGGTGGATGCCCGCAAAGCGGGCTACGAGGTCAACGATCTCACCAGCGCCATCCGCAATCTCACCATGACCAATATGCGGACTGTGCTCGGCGCCATGGAGCTGGACGAGATGCTCTCCCAGCGCGACACCATCAACGAGAAACTGCTGCGCACCATGGATGCCGCCACCGCCCCCTGGGGCATCAAGGTGACCCGCATCGAAATTAAAGATGTGCGCCCGCCGCTGGCACTGGTCGAGGCGATGAACGCCCAGATGAAGGCCGAGCGCCAGAAACGGGCCGAGGTACTGGAGGCCGAAGGGGTGCGCCAGTCCAAGATCCTGAAAGCGGAAGGGGAGAAGCAGTCCCAGATCCTCAAAGCCGAAGGTGAGCGTCAGGCCGCCTTCCTCGCCGCCGAAGCGCGGGAGCGTGCTGCCGAGGCGGAAGCAAAGGCGACCCATATGGTTTCCCAGGCAATTGCGGAAGGAGACCTGCAGGCCATCAACTACTTCGTGGCTCAGAAATATACCGAGGCACTGGCCCGCATCGGTGAAGGCACCAACAGCAAGATCATCATGATGCCGCTGGAAGCGGGCAGCCTGATTGGCTCTGTGGCTGGCATGGCCGAGCTGTTCAACAAAGATGGCAAGGGCAGCAAGTCATGACTGCCCTGTTAGAGGGGCTGACCCACTGGCACTGGCTGGGGCTCGGCTTCATTCTGCTGGCCATCGAGGTGCTCGGCTCGGTGGGCTTTTTGCTCTGGACCGGCATCGCCGCGCTGGAAGTGGGCCTGCTGCTGCTGATCTGGCCCTTTGGCTGGCAGGCGCAGCTGCTGCTGTTTGCGGTGCAATCCCTGCTCACCACCTGGGCCTGGTGGCGCTGGCAGCACCAGCGCGACAACTCGGGTCAGGATGCCGCCAGCACCATCAACGAGCGGATGCAGAGCTATATGGGCCGCGAGCTGAACCTGCTGGATGATGTCGCCCAAGGCACCAGCCGGGTACATCTGGACGACACGGTCTGGACGGTGCGCTGCGACGAGTCGCTGCCTGCAGGCAGCAAGGTCAGGGTGGTGGGGGCCGACTCCCACATCCTGCTGGTTGAACCCCGCAAATGACGCAACTCTGCCATCGAATCATAAAAAAGCCCGCGATCGCTCGCGGGCTTTTGTCTCTCTGGCAACGACTCAGGTACGCAGCCGATCGAGCTGACTGGCGAGCGCCGTGGCCGCTTGCTCCAGCGCCTCGCTCAGTTGATGGCTGGAGCTGGCCTCCTGCCCAATCACGTTGGCGGTATCACCAATCCGCATCAAATTCTTGTTTATATCATCACTGACGGCGCTCTGCTGCTCGGCGGCGGTGGCCACCTGACTGATGTGGTCGTGGATCTGCTGGATCTGGGCCACCACCCGATTGAGCGCCTCGAACGCCTGCTCGGTGCCCTGCACCGTGGTGGTGGAGCGCTCGATGCCGGTATTCATCAGACGTTGACTGCTGCTCACCTCTGTTTGCAGGCTACCAATCAGCTGGCCAATCTCGTCGGTCGATTCACGGGTCTTGTTGGCCAGCGCCCGCACCTCGTCTGCCACCACTGCAAAGCCGCGGCCCATGTCCCCTGCCCGTGCTGCCTCGATGGCGGCGTTGAGGGCCAGCAGATTGGTCTGCTCGGCAATGGCGCGGATCACATCGAGGATCCGGCTGATATTGGTGCTGCGCTGGGCCACCAGCGCCACCGCCTTGTCCGCCTCATGCATATCGCCGACCAGAGTATGGATCTCGTTGCGGGCATTGCTGAGGGTCTGCTGGGCGGTATTGATGTGGTGGGTCGCCGCTTCCGACTCCTGCGCCGCCTGCTCGGCATAACCCGCCACGCTGACTGCCGTGGTGCTCATCTGATGCATGGCGCTTACCACGCTCTCCAGCTCCAGATTCTGCTCGTCCAGACTGTTGCGCATGGTGTCGGCGGTATGTTTCATCTCCCGCGCCTGCTGGTAGACCTGCTGGCCAATCCCCTTGCTCATTTGCACCATGCCCCGCAGCTTGCCGAGGAAGGCATTGAGCTGAGAACCCAGATCGATCAGCTCCTGATGGGTGTCGATCTCCATCTGCTGGGTCAGGTCACCCTCGTTGCTGGAGAGATGACCCACATGGCGGCTGATAAGAGAAAGTGGCGCAGTAATGGTCTGGATAAACCAGACCAGCAGCCCCAGCACCAGCAGGGTAATCCCGCCCATGGCGATGATCTGCTGCCGCTGGCCATCCACCAGCAGGGCGCCCAGTTCATTGCTGATGGCGTGCGCCTTGCCGAGCGCCAGCGCCTTGGGCACCTTGATCATCAACCACCACTGGGTATTGGCTGCTTCAACCCGAATGGGCTGATGAAGAATGAAGTCACTGTCGCTGCTGACCGGCCGACCGTCAGGCAGGGTCAGGCCCACCTCCTTGAGTGGACGGCCCAGCTTGTCGGCATAGCGGTTGCTGCCCACAATCAGCCCCATCTTGCTGACCAGGGTCACATCCGCCTTGTTGTCATAGAGGCTCTTGCCAAGGTTTTCAGCCAGTTGCTGGAAGATGGGCAGGTTCATATCCACCCCGGCCAGCCCGACAAACTTGCCGTCACGCAGCACGGGCACCGTGAGACTGGTCATCAGCATCTTGTTTCCCGGACTGATTTCGTAAAGGTAAGGCTCCATCAGGCAGGGCTGACGGGTATCGCGACCACAGAGATACCACTCGCTGTTGCGAATGCCGAACTCGTTGAGGGAGGTATCAAACTTGGCCTCGCTGGCGGCGGCGTCCACCGCTTGCTGGGCGACGGCCCCTCCCTGATCCTTGGTGAAATAGACCTCCAGACTCCCCTTGCCCGCCACCGAGTGGCTGGCTCCGGCAACCCAGTTGGCATCCTCGCCATCGTAGCCGTTCGGTTCAAACTGGGCATAGATGGAGCTGATCCCGCTCGCCTGCTGCAGGCTGCTGCCGAGCAACGACTCCACTTGAGGCCGCGACAAGCGCAGTTCCGGTTTGGCCATGGCTGCTTCAATCTGGGCGGTCACGGTCAGGGGGATTTGGTAGGAGTTCTGCATCAGCGAAGCAATCTGGATGGCATAGCGCTCTGCCTGATACTGCAGACTGCGGGAGACCTCCTCTTCCAGTGCATCGCTGGTCTGGGTCATCACCATATTGCGAAGGGAACTGAAAGAAGCCGATTGCAACAGGGTCATGGCCAGCCCGGTCAACAGAAACAGCCCCATGGTCAGAGACAACAACTTGAACTTGAGGGAACGTTGCTTCATACGACAACTCCTTATGGCAATATGACAACGAATAAGTTGAGTATATTCGTCCACTTGCAGCACACCGGATTTGTGATGGGTTTGTCACCGGCTTCTGGTTATAATTTTGGCCTTCCCGAGCGTTGATGGAACAGTCGCAATGAGCAATGCACTGAGCAGTGTCCCGCCGGTAGTCGCGATGGACTACCCCTTTCCGGCCAAACCTCTTCCCCTGAGTGCCGAGCAGAGAACGACCTTGACCACAGAAATCAAGGCGCTACTCAAGGAGCGCAAAGCGGTACTGGTCGCCCACTACTACACGGATCCCGAGATCCAGGCGCTAGCCGAAGCCACCGGCGGTTTCGTCGGTGACTCGCTGGAGATGGCCCGCTTTGGCCGCGATCACGAGGCGCAGACCCTGATCGTCGCCGGGGTGCGCTTCATGGGGGAGACCTCCAAGATCCTGAGCCCCCACAAACGGGTGCTGATGCCGACTCTGGAGGCCGAATGCTCCCTCGATCTGGGCTGCCCCATCGAGCAGTTTTCCGCCTTCTGCGATGCCAACCCGGATCATACCGTGGTGGTCTACGCCAATACCTCGGCTGCGGTCAAAGCACGGGCTGACTGGGTGGTGACCTCCAGCATCGCGCTGGAGATCGTCGAACACCTCGACAGTCTGGGTCACAAGATCATCTGGGGCCCGGATCGCCATCTGGGTGCCTATATTGAGAAGAAGACCGGGGCGCAGATGCTGCGCTGGCAGGGCCACTGCATCGTCCACGATGAGTTCAAGGCCCGCGCCCTACGCGAGCTGAAAGAGCAGAATCCTGACGCCGCCGTGCTGGTTCATCCGGAATCCCCCGCCTCGGTGATCGAGCTGGCCGATGCGGTGGGCTCCACCAGTCAGCTGATCAAGGCGGCCAAAGAGCTGCCCCAGCAGAAGCTGATCGTGGCGACCGATCGGGGCATCTTCTACAAGATGCAGCAAGCTTGTCCGGAGAAAGAGATGGTGGAAGCACCGACCGGTGGCGATGGCGCTACCTGCCGCAGTTGCGCCCACTGCCCCTGGATGGCGATGAATGGTCTGGTGGCGATCAAGGAGGCCCTCACCGACGGTGCCGAGCGCCACGAGATCCATGTCGACGAAGATCTGCGGGTCAAAGCCTTGATCCCCCTCGACCGCATGCTCAATTTCGCCGCCGAACTCAAGCTCAAGACCCAGGGCAACGCCTGATTGCCGCCGTCACGAGATGCAAAGAGGGCTCCCGCGGGAGCCCTCTTTATTTATCTGAACCTCATCCTGATCAGATGATCACGGTGGAGAGGCTGTGCTCATCATCCGGCGCAACGGTCACCCCCGCCTCGCCAGCGATGGCAGCTTCGACGCAGAGCATGGTGCGATAGCCATCGTCGCTCATGTCGGCCATGGCGGTGGCCCCTTCCAGCCATGGGGTCCAGACCACCACGCTGTCGTGGTTGCCACTGACAACCCGGGTCTTGCGCTCACCATCCTGCACGCTCACCAGCGCCTCTGGCTGCCAGTAGACCCGATCCAGCGGCCCGCTCAGGGTCAATGCACCCTGCTGCTTGGCATCCTGTCCGGTCAGCTTGTCGGCATAGGGCTCGCCCAGGCCGGTGACGCTTACCACCTCTGGTGAGCTGATCTGCAAATAGGTGTGCAGCGCACCGCTATAGGTCAATGGCTGAGCACCTGTGTTGCGAGTGGTCAGCACCAGCGAAAGCTCTTTGCCCACCAGCACGTCCAGTTCCAGCTCGAAGGCGTGATCCCACAGGGCACGGGTCGCATCGCTGTCACGCAGGGAGAGATGAACAAGCGTGCCATCAGCGTGATCTGAGACCCCGTCCAGCATCCAGAGGGTGGTGCGTGCAAAACCGTGGGAGGGCTTGCCGCTACCAACGCGGGCGGGCGCCGGGCCAAACCAGGGCCAGCAGATCGGGATACCACCGCGAACAGGCTTGCTGCCATCCAGCACCGCCTTGTCGCTCAACCAGATGGAGGCTGGCTCACCATGACGCTGATAGCTCAGCACATGGGCGCCAAACAGGCTGATCTCGGCCTTGGCATAGTCGTTGTTGATGGTGAGAACCGGCAGACCGGCCGCATTGTTGGCAAGCTTGCAATTGGCTGTCAGGGGACGAATGGATTGCATGTGGACTCCTGTCATCAGGGGAAACCGAAAAACAAAAAGGCGGCCAATGGCCGCCTTTTTCAAGCTACGCGATTGCGCATCCCAAATTACTTGGAGATGTGAGCGATCAGGTCCAGAACTTTGCTGGAGTAGCCCATTTCGTTGTCGTACCAGGATACAACTTTAACGAATTTGTCGTTCAGCTGGATACCAGCCTTGGCGTCGAATACGGAGGTCTGACGCTCACCCAGGAAGTCGGTAGATACAACTTCGTCTTCGGTGTAGCCCAGAACGCCTTTCATAGCGCCTTCGGAAGCAGCTTTCATCGCTTCGCAGATTTCTGCGTAGGTGGCAGCTTTCTTCAGGTTAACGGTCAGGTCAACAACAGACACGTCCGGAGTCGGAACACGGAAAGCCATACCGGTCAGCAGGCCTTTCAGTTCCGGGATAACTACGCCAACAGCTTTGGCAGCACCGGTAGAGGACGGGATGATGTTCTGAGCCGCACCGCGGCCACCGCGCCAGTCTTTGGCAGACGGACCATCAACGGTCTTCTGGGTAGCAGTGGTAGCGTGAACGGTGGTCATCAGGCCAGACTCGATACCGAAGGTATCGTTCAGAACCTTGGCGATCGGTGCCAGGCAGTTGGTGGTGCAGGAAGCGTTGGAAACGATGTCCTGGCCAGCGTAGGTAGAGTCGTTAACACCCATTACGAACATCGGGGTAGCGTCTTTGGACGGGCCAGTCAGAACAACTTTCTTGGCACCAGCAGCGATGTGCTTACGAGCAGTCTCGTCGGTCAGGAACAGACCGGTAGCTTCAGCAACAACGTCAACACCGATTTCGCCCCACTTCAGGTTGGCCGGGTCACGCTCAGCGGTAACACGTACGGTTTTGCCGTTTACAACCAGGTTGCCGTCTTTAACTTCAACGGTACCGTTGAAACGACCGTGAGTTGAATCGTACTTCAGCATGTAAGCCATGTAGTCAACATCGATCAGGTCGTTGATACCAACAACTTCGATGTCTGCACGCTCGCAAGCCAGACGGAATACGAAACGACCGATACGGCCAAAACCGTTAATACCTACTTTGATAGTCATATTTAGTTACCTAACTGTTCAGTAGTCAAAGAAAATTCCGCTTGTAAATTTACTAGAACTCTCCGGTGAGTCAACCAACATTCTGTCTGAAATTGCGCTATATCATGAAAAACTGTGAAATTAATTTTCTGTTTATGTAACTGATTACCACGTTTTGACGAAAAAAGTGCCAGATCGTGGCATCGCGCAGATATCAACAATAGTGCCTACTCGGTCACACAACCATTCACAGAGATATGTAAAAATGTGCGCGGTTTAGCATGGCCAAAGAGCCACTGTTCAAGTACCACCCCATAAAAATCAAACAAAATAGTATAGATAGAATCCACAGCGGGAATTCTCAAACTATGACCACCCTGATTGAACAGCTGGCTGCCGCAAAAGGTATCGCCAGCGAGTATGTCGATGCCTGGGGCCACCCGGCCCAGGTATCAGAAGAGAGCAAGGCCGCCATGCTGGGCGCCATGGGCTACCGCGTCGATGACGAGGCCGCACTGGTGCAGCAGCTGGAAGAGGAGCATCGCCAGCACTGGCTGCGGGCGCTGGATCCTGTGATGGTGGTTCGCACCGGCGACGCCGTTACCCTTGAGGTTCGCCTCCCCATCGAATTCGTCAACGACGCCCTCACCTGGCAGCTCCAGCAGGAGCAGGGTGCAGTGCTGTCCGGTCAATTCACCCCCATCGAGGGTGAGCTGGTCGGCGTGGCCGAATTTGAAGATATGGAGTGCCAGGCCTATCGCGTCACGCTGGATATGGCCCCGGAGCTGGGTTATCACCAGCTGGTGTTGCTGGAAGAGGGCAATGACGAGCCGCTGGCCACCATGCGCCTCATCGTTGCCCCCAAGGCCTGCTACAAGCAGGCGCCGATTGCCGATGGCCGCAAGGTATGGGGTCCGAGCGTGCAGCTTTACTGCCTGCGCAGCCGCCATAACTGGGGTATCGGTGACTTCAGCGATCTGGGCCAGCTGGTTGAGAAAGCCGCCGCCTGGGGTGCCCACTTCGTCGGCCTCAACCCTATCCACGCCCTCTATCCGGCCAATCCGGAGAGCGCCAGTCCCTACAGCCCCTCTTCCCGTCGCTGGCTCAACGTGGCCTATATCAATGTGGAAGCGGTGCCCGAATTCCAGCAGAGCGATCGCCTGAAAGCGGAAGTGGCGAGCCCTGCCTTCCAGCAACATCTGGCCGATCTGCGCGCCAAAGAGAACGTCGATTACACCGGCGTGATCCAGACCAAACTCGGCATGCTGCGTCAGGTGTTCGATGAAGCCACCCTGAGCGCCGAGCGTCAGGCCGCCTTTGATGCCTTCGTGGCCGCCGGTGGCGACAGCCTGCAACAGCAGGCAGCATTTGATGCCCTGCAGGCCCACTTCTATGCCAAAGGCGAAAATGCCTGGGGCTGGCCGGTATGGCCGCAGGAGCTGCGCGATTACCACAATCCTGCCGTTGCCGCCTGGATGGCCGCGCACCCGCAAGATGTCAACTTCTACCTCTATCTGCAGTTCCTGGCCGACGAGCAGCTGGCGCAAGCCGATGCCCGTGCCAAGGCTGCCGGCATGGTGATGGGGATCTACCGGGATCTGGCAGTGGGTGTCTCCGAAGGCTCCACCGAGATCTGGGCCAACCAGGATCTCTACTGCCCGAAAGCCTCGGTCGGTGCGCCGCCCGATATTCTCGGCCCGCTTGGTCAGAACTGGGGCCTGCCCCCGATGAACCCGAACAAGCTGTTTGAAGCGGCCTATCAGCCGATGGTGGACTTGTTCCGTGCCAACATGCGCTCCTGTGGCGCACTGCGTATCGACCACGTGATGGCCTTGCTGCGCCTGTGGTGGGTACCGCCCGGAGCGTCCGCCGCCAAGGGCGCCTACATCTACTATCCGGTCAACGATCTGCTGGGCATTCTGGCCCTCGAATCCCACCGTAATCAGTGCCTGCTGATCGGCGAGGATCTGGGCACCGTGCCGGAGGGGATCGACGTGACCCTGAAAGAGAACGGCGTCCACTCCTACAAGGTGTTCTTCTTCGAGCGCTCCAAGGAAGATGGCGGCTTTATCTCTCCTGCGCACTACACCGAGCAGGCGATGTCGGCCCTGACCACCCACGACATGCCGACCCTCAAGGGCTTCTGGCACTGCGATGATCTGGCGCTCGGCCGTCAACTGGGTCTGTATCCGGATGAAGATGTTTTGAAGACTCTGTATGCTGATCGCCACCAGGCCAAACAGCGGATCCTCGACAGCTTGCATGCCCACAAGGTCATCTCTGACAACATCAGTCATGACGTGAACTGGGTCGGCATGAACACCGAACTCAACCACGGTCTGCAGATCCACATGTCCCGCGGCAGCTGCGCCCTGTTCAGTACCCAGCTGGAAGATTGGCTAGAGATGGACAAGCCGGTCAACGTACCGGGCACCAGTTACGAATACCCCAACTGGCGCCGCAAGCTTTCCGCTGATCTGGAAGATATTTTTGCCAATGAGGCACTCAAGGCACTGGCTGGCAAGATGAGCCAAGCCCGTGATGAGGCCAGTCGTTGAGACGCTGTCTCCCACAGCGCTCTCACCTAAATCCACTCCGGCTTCGGCCGGAGTGGATGCTCTGTCATGAAAGGAAATCTCGATGCTCGTTGAACGTTTGGTTGCTGCCCGCTGTTCCGATCCCTTCTCTCACTTAGGCCTGCAGGCCAATCCGGATGGGCCCGGCCTCAAACTGACCGCCTGGTTGCCTGATGCCCTCGAAGTCCGCGTCAAGGATCTCAAGTCGGGCAAAGTCGTTGCCACCCTGGCGCCCACCGATGAATCGGGTCTTTTTGAAACTGTTTTCACCCGCCGCAAAAACTCCTTCCCCTATCAGCTGATCGCCAGCTACCAAGATGCCACCACCGAGGTCATCGACCCCTATCAATTTCAGGATGCCGCTTGGTCGGGTCTTGCCGAACTGACCGCCCAGCCGGAAAACCTCTACCACACCCTTGGCGCCCAGCTGCGCACCGTGGAGCACCTTGGTCAGCAGGTGGAAGGGGTGCGTTTTGCGGTCTATGCGCCGAGCGCCACCTCGGTGAGCCTGATCGGCGATTTCAACTTCTGGGATGGCCGCCGCCACCCGATGCAGCGCAGCCTCTGCGGTCACTGGGTGCTGTTTGTGCCGGGCCTCAAGGCCGGGGATCGCTACAAGTTCGAGCTCAAGGATCCCATGGGCAACCGGCTGCCCCACAAGAGCGATCCGGTCGGCTTCTACTGCGAGCAGTATCCGTCGTTCGCCTCCGTGGTCTATGACCACGCCCAGTACCAGTGGCAGGATGCCGAGTGGATTGCCAGCCAGCACAACGACAAACGCGAGCAGCCGCTCTCCATCTATGAGCTGCATGTCGGCTCCTGGAAACGCCACCCCAACGGCGACAGCCTGAGCTGGCGCGAACTGGCAGTGGAGCTGGTCGCCTACGTCAAGGAGATGGAGTACACCCACATCGAGCTGCTGCCAGTCTCCGAGCACCCCTTCAGCGGCTCCTGGGGCTACCAGCCGGTGGGTATGTTCTCCCCCACCAGCCGCTACGGCACCGCTGATGATTTCAAATACTTCGTCGACCAGTGCCACCAGGCCGGGATCGGCATCATTCTGGACTGGGTACCCGCCCACTTCCCGTCCGATGCCCACGGCCTGGCCCGTTTCGACGGTACCCCGCTCTATGAATATGAAGATCCGCGCCGTGGCTGGCACCCGGACTGGAACTCCTACATCTACGACTTTGGCCGCGACACAGTGCGCCAGTTCCTGGTGGCGAGCGCCCTGTTCTGGCTCGACAAGTTCCACATCGACGGCCTGCGGGTGGATGCGGTCGCCTCCATGCTCTATCTGGACTACTCCCGCAACGCCGGTGAGTGGGTACCGAACGTCGATGGCGGCAACCACAACTACGAGGCGATCAGTCTGCTCAAGTGGACCAACGAGGAGGTCTACGGCAAGTATCCCCACGCCATGACCATCGCCGAAGAGTCCACCGCCTTTGCCGGTGTCTCCCGCCCCACCTTCCTCGGCGGCCTCGGCTTTGGCTTCAAGTGGAATATGGGCTGGATGCACGACACCCTCACCTACATGCAGAAAGAGCCGATCCACCGCCGCTACCACCACAACGACATGACCTTCTCCATGGTTTACCACTATGACGAGAACTTCATCCTGTCGCTCTCCCACGACGAGGTGGTACACGGCAAGCACTCCATGCTCTACAAGATGCCCGGTGACGAGTGGCAGCAGGCTGCCAACCTGCGGGCCTACATGGGCTTCATGTACGCCCATCCCGGCAAGAAGCTCAATTTCATGGGCACCGAGATCGCCCAAAGCAACGAGTGGAACCACGATGCCCAGCTGCCGTGGCACCTGCTGCAATATCCCAAGCATGCCGGTCAGCAGCGGCTGATCCACGATCTCAACCACCTCTACCGTCATGAGCCTGCCTTGTATCAGGCCGATTATGAGCAGACCGGCTTCCGCTGGCTGGATCATAACGATGCCGACAACAGCATCTTTGCCTGGCTGCGGGCGGACAAAGAGGGCAAGCAGGCTATTGTGGTGGCTTGCAACTTCACCCCGGTGCCCCGTCTCGAATATCGGATCGGCGTCCCAGCTGCGGGCCACTATCGGGTGGTGCTCAACACCGACAGCGAGTATTACTGGGGCAGTAACTATGATGTAGGTCTGGTGTTCGCTGCCGAGCCGACCCCCTGGCAGGGGATGGCACACAGCATAGTGCTGGATCTGCCGCCGCTGGCGACCTTGTTTATCAAACAGGAGTCTTGATGCTTGTAATGGAAAAAGGGGTGGGCCACCCGCTGGGGGCCCGCCTTGACGAGAACGGTTGCCACTTCTGCGTCTGGGCCCCCCAGTCGGACAAGGTGGAGATCTGCCTGTACGACGAGCAGGAGCAGGAGCTGATGCGGCTGGAGCTGCCCGGCCGCCGTGGCCAGTATCGCTTTGGCTACGTGCGTGGCGTAAAGGCCGGTCAGCGCTACGGCTATCGGGTCTATGGCACCCCGCAGGAGGGGATGCTGTTCGATCCGCAAAAACTGCTCATCGACCCCTACGCCAAGGCGCTCAGTCGTCCCACCTACTGGGATGAAGCCCTCTATCAGGGTGACAGCGCCGGTATGATTGCCAAGTCGGTGGTAGTGGATGACAGCTTTGACTGGCAAGGGGTTGGCAAACCCGGGATCAGTCCAGCCCGCACCATTATCTACGAGACCCACGTCAAGGGCTTTACCAAGCAGCATCCAGGGATCCCCAAAGCGCTGCAGGGCACCTACCTTGGCATCTGTCACCCGCTGGTCATCGAGCACATGAAGAGTCTCGGCATCACCTCGGTGCAGCTGATGCCGGTGGCCGCCTTCATGTCGGAACCGCGACTGGAACAGCTGGGACTGACCAACTACTGGGGCTACAACCCCATCGCCTTCTTCGCCCCGGAGCCGCGCTACAGCACCAGGGCCGACGAGGCGGTGACCGAGTTCAAGACCATGGTGCGCGAGCTGCACCGGGCCGGGCTCGAGGTGATTCTGGATGTGGTCTACAACCACACTGCCGCCTCGGGCTTCGACGGCCCCACCCTCTCGTTCAAGGGCTTTGACAACGCCGGTTACTACGCCTTCGAAGCGGGTCCCCACGGCCCGGACTACACCCGTCATGCCAACGTGACCGGCTGCGGCAACAGCGTCAATCTGGATCACCCAAACACCCTGCGACTGGTGCTCGATGCCCTGCGCTACTGGGTCACCGAGATGCAGGTGGATGGCTTCCGTTTCGATCTGGCGGTGACGCTGGCGCGGGAAGCAGGGGAGTTCGAGCCCATGGGCGCCTTCTTCAAGGCCGTGATGGCCGACCCTGTGCTGTCACAGGTCAAGCTCATCGCCGAACCCTGGGATATCGGTCCCTTCGGCTACCGGCTGGGTCAATTCCCGAGCCAGTGGCAGGAGATCAATGACCGCTATCGCGATACTGTGCGTGCCTTCTGGCGCGGTGATGCGGGCAAGATGGGGGACTTTGCCACCCGCTTGGTAGGCTCGCGGGATATCTTCCCGAAGAACTGGCGATCGCCCCACACCAGCGTCAACTACCTCTGCTATCACGACGGTTTCACCCTGGAGGATCTGGTCTCCTACAACCAGCGCCACAATCAGGCCAACGGTGAAGACAATCGGGATGGTCACGGCAACAACCTCTCCTATAACCACGGGGTAGAGGGGCCGACCCTGGATCCGCGGGTCAACAGCCTGCGCCAGCAGCAGAAACGCAATCTGATTGCCACCCTGCTGCTGTCGCAAGGGACACCGCACTTCCTTGCCGGCGACGAGATGGGACGCAGCCAGCTTGGCAACAACAACGCCTACTGTCAGGACAACCAGATCAGCTGGGTCAACTGGCAGTGGCGACCGGAGGATGAACGGCTGTTCGCCTTCACCCAGCAGATGATGGCGCTGCGGGCGGAGTCCAGCGTCTTCTCCAACCTGCAACTGAGCGACGACAGTTGGAATGGCGCCCCGTCCAGCTGCCATCAGGTCAACTGGTATCACCCGGACGGCCACCAGCTCACCGATCAGGATTGGCACGCCCCCATGGGGCAGGCGTTCGCCATGGATATCGGCATGATCAACTGTGTCGGCGAGCGCTGGTACGTGCTGTTCAACGCCAGCGATTACGACATCCAGTTCCGCCTGCCGCCTCCGGGAGAAGGGCTGGAGTGGATCCAGACCATCGACACCGCCACCAACGATGGGCTGCCCTTCCTGCCCGATGACATCAAACGGCAGGTAGCGGTCGGCCGGGCCCACTCCCTCAAACTGCTGGAGCGGGTGGCGCTGGCCAGCACGGCGGAGGATGCCCAGCCACCGCAGCAGGAAATTCTCCCTGCATCCGGTGAGGAGATGGTTGCCACCTCGATCACAGATACAGGCAAAGCATAAGAGGCATGCTGGAGTCAGCTTTACGGAGCCGCTATGCTGGGCTCCGGTATGGATGGCAAGGAGTCGGTATGAGCAGTAACAATCCGGAACAGTGGCGCAGCAAACTGACCGCCGAGCAGTTTCACGTCTGCTGGGAGAAGGGCACCGAGCGCCCCTACAGCGGCGCCCTGCTCCACAATCGCAAGAGCGGCGACTACCTCTGTGTCTGCTGCAAGAGCGTGCTGTTTCACTCAGGAGCCAAGTTTGATTCCGGCTGCGGCTGGCCCTCGTTCGACAAGGCCATCGAGGGGACGGTGGAGTACACCGAGGACAACAGCCACGGCATGAAGCGAGTGGAGATCACCTGCCGCCAGTGCGGCTCTCATCTCGGTCATGTCTTCCCCGACGGACCGACCGAGACCGGCCAGCGCTACTGCGTCAACAGCCTGAGTCTGGATTTCGATCCCGACGCTTAAGCGGCTGACCCATTGCAATAAAACCGGCGCCTCCATCACGGAGGCGTCGTTTTTATCGGGATTTCACCGGCTTCACGCCAGCAGGATAGCAGCCATCACCAGCAGGGCCGCAATGGCCGGTATCGGCAGCTTCAACACACGCAGCAGATAAAAGCCGATGGCCGCCAGCGCCAGATCGGTCGGCGCCAGCACCGCGCTCTGCCACACCGGCTGATAGAGCGCCGCCAGCAACAAGCCCACCACGGCAGCATTGATGCCGGTGACGGCCCCCGCCAGACGGGGCTGGGCCAGCCACTGTTGCCAGCAGGGGCCCACCGCCCAGAGCAGCAGAAAGCCGGGTGCAAAGAGCGCCAGGGTCGCCAACAGGGCCCCGCTCATCGGCATTTCTGGCTGCAACTGGGCGCCAAGATAGGTGGCAAGGGTAAACATGGGGCCCGGCACCAACTGCGCCAGGCTGTAACCGGTCAGAAACTGCTGCTCGTTGAGAGTGTGTCCCACGCTCTCTTGCAGTAGCGGCAGCACCACATGACCACCGCCAAACACCAGACTACCGGCGCGATAGAAGTCGGCAACCAGCTGGCCAAGCGGGCTGCTGAGCAGCGGCAGACCGATAAAAAGGATGCCAAACAGCAGCAGGGTCGGCCAATGGGGCTGACTGCTGGCGGCAGAAGGTAGCTCGGCGGAGGCTGGCACACTACCCGCCCCGCTCTGGCTGCGGGCGCAGATCAACGCCGCTCCCGCCAGCATCAACAGTTGAGTCAGCAGACCGGGCTGCCACCAGAGTGCGGCAGCGGTCACCACCATAATCCCTTGGGTCATTCCAGTGGCACAGAACTGACGACTCATGGTGAACACCGCATCGGCCACCACGATAAGCGCCAGCAGCTTGAGGCCGTGCAAAGCCGCATCGAGCCACAGATTGCTGCCCAGCTGGCCGATGCCGATCGCGGCCGCCAGTAGCAGCAGAAATGAGGGCAGCGTGAAGCCAAGAAAAGCTGAGAGCGCCCCGCCCAGACCGGCGCGATGACGACCGATGGCGAAACCAAGCTGGCTGGAGGCGGGCCCCGGCAGCAGTTGGCACAGCGCCAGCAAGCGGGCAAATTCGGCCTGTGTCAGCCAGCCAAGCCGCTGGACGAAGGTGCGCTGGAAATAGCCGATATGAGCGGCCGGACCACCAAAGCTGATGCAGCCCAGCCATAAAAACTGAATAAATACCTGTCCCACGCTCTTCTCCCTCATCCCTCTTCTCCCGATGGAGAGGGGATATTATGACAGCGCGATGATCGTTTTATGACAATCAGACTGATTAGGCCGACACCATGGGCATATCACCCGGCAAATAGCAGCGTCCCGCCAGCCAGCAGGCGATGGACTGACGGCTGGCGTCGAAATGGGGCTCGGGCAACGCGCGCGGATCGCACCAGACCCAGCCTTCGCACTTCTCCGGCTCCAGCAGTTGCGGCTCACCATCGGCCTTAGCGTGCAGCGTCACCGAGATATAGTGCAGCCCGCTCTCGCGCCATGTCTCCAGATTGTTGGTCACCGCCACCACCTCGGGCCCGTGGATCTCAAGTCCCGTCTCCTCGGCCACCTCGCGGATCGCCGCCGACTCGAAGCTCTCCCCCAACTCCAGATGACCACCCGGGATCGACCAGTAGGGGGCATGGCTCCCTTTGCGTTTGCCAAGCAGCACCTGGCCTTGGGCGTTGGTCAGGATGACGCCGACCCCGACGCGGGGATAGAGAGTGGACATGAAAACGCTCCTTCAATCAGGCAATAAAACGGCCTCACCTTAGGCCCAAGGAGGGCACAGGGCAAGCCCCGGCTGCACGGCACCTGCGGCCGTCAGTGGTCCCCCCCCTTGCCCCTTAACCGGTTATCACTGATGCTGGGGAGTGAAGCCCGGATGGAGAGGTCATCCCCATCCTCTCAGTCCCCCATTACCCCGAGGAGTCCGCCATGAAAAAATTGCTCCCCCTGTGCGCCCTGCTGCTCACGGCTTGCCAAACCACGCCGCCCCCCAACTCGCTCGCCATCGATGATGCCGACGCCTGGCAGGCCATTTGCAAAGATGGCACCCGGGTTCGCGCCGTGGTGGCAGAGGGGATCTGTGGGGATCATCGTGGGGTAGCCATGTGGACGAATAAGCCAAGAGAGGAACGGATGGCAGAAGAAGCCGCCAAATAGTGTGATCTAGACACCATAAAATGACACTGCCGGCCAATTGGCCGGATTTTTTCGCGATCTCGCCAGCACTTTGCCACCTTGTTCATGGTGCGCTCAGTTTTCTGTTCCCATACTGGCCCTACAGTTCCAATAGAGGAGAGACAAGATGCAAACATCCATCGTCGGGCTCTCCATTCTGTGGGGGCTAGCCAGTTTTGGTGTTCAGGGGGATTTCATCGGGAGCCGTGATTCCGTTGCGCCATCCTGGCAAGCCGAGTCCAGAGTGGAGATGGAAGGTTATCTGATTGAATCGCTTGGCGAAGATCGCTGGCTGTTCGACAACGGCAGCGAGAGCCTGCTGGTCTCACTGCCCGAGGGGCAATGGGTGCCGACCGGCGAGCGGCTGCGGGTCAGCGGCGAACCGCTGCAGGAGCAGAGCGGCTGGCTGCTGCAGGTGGCAGACATCAGCCAGGTCAGCGTCTGACAGCGGCAGTCGCCCCGTCACCGCGACAGCTAATCCAGACCCGATAACCACTACCGAATAACCAAGAGCGAATAGCAAAAGAGGAGGCCAGTGGCCTCCTCTTTCTGTTTATATAAGCGGCTTGCGCGGGCTCACCCCAGATGGTTGAGCGGTAGTGCCGTCTTGTGCTTGATGCGACGCAGCACGAAGCTGGAGCGCACTCCGGTCACCCCCGGAATATGGGTCAGCTTGTCCAGCAGGAAGTGCTGATAGTGCTCCATGTCGCGCACCACCACCTTGAGCTGGTAGTCGGCATCATTACCGGTGATGAGATCACACTCCAGCACTTCGGGCAGTTCGCTGATGGCGCGATCGAAGTTTTCGAACCGCTCGGGCGTGTGTCTGTCCATGGAAATGTGAATGTAGGCGGTGAGGGTGAGGCCAAGCTGGCGGGCGTTGAGCAGAGTAACGTGGGTGTCGATGAGACCGGCATCCTCCAGCGCCTTGACCCGGCGGGAGCAGGGGGACGGCGAGAGCCCGACCAGCTCGGCCAGTTCCAGATTGCTGATGCGGCCATTCTCCTGCATCAGCTCGAGAATATGTCTGTCTATGCGATCAAGTTTCAGCATTTACCCTTCCTCGTTGCAATGACTAATCCACTTTTCCTAGATTAAGGGTGAACTATTGCAAAAACAACCGAAATAAGTGGTTACTTTGCAACCACTCACCGGCATGGGAGGGATACTATGATTACATCTTCCGGTGGCAAAGCAGATACCTGACCGGGTCTCTGCGGTGAAGGACCTTACCGGGTCAAGAGCCCCATCAGCCGTCTTACCTTATCGGGAAACGACGGGCTGGAACGAGAGAACCCCCTCCCCGAAGGCAACAAAGCAGGCATCCCGGCGCCTGCTTTGTTGTTTTTGGGCGTTTGATGAAATCAGAGCGCGGGCGGCGTGATGCGATAGAGGCAGCGATGCGCCCCCTCCAGCAGATATTGCTCCCGCTCCACCGTCGCCGGCGCCAGCAGCTGGCGAAACAGCGCCAGCTCGCTGCGACAGAAACCGCGGCAGGTACGCGCTGCCGCACAGATGGGGCAGTGGCTCTCCCACAGCAGCCAGCTACCATCCTCTTCGCGGAGGATCTCCGCCATGTAGCCCTCGCGAGTGCGCAGCTCCTTGAGCGCCGCCAGCCGGCCAGATAGACCATGGGACCCCAGCGCCTCCTGATAGCGAGCAAGCATTTGCTGCTCCCGCTGCTGGATCAGCCGCTCCATCCCCTCCTCGCCAAACAGCTCGCGCACGTTGTCGATCAGTTGCACGGTCAGGTCGCTATGGCTATCGGGGAAGCGCTGCCAGGCCTGCTCGGTGAGCTGCCACAGCCGCACGGGACGACCGCGCCCGCGCGCCTCGTCGCTGAATGTGACCCACCCCTCCTGCTCCAGCGTGAGCAGGTGCTGGCGGGCGCCCATGGAGGTCATCTGCAACTGCTCCCCCAGCGCGGCGGCGCTCTGCGGGCCATGGCTCTTGAGCAGAAACAGGATCTTGTCGGTGCTTGCGTTCATGATCTCATTATGGGGAGCGCTCTTTATTAAATCAACAATTCACTTTACTTAATCCCGTCTATGAATCAGTATAAATAAACCAATAACTTTATTTAATGGGTGCAACATGGAGAAACACGGGCACAAAAATCCCCTCTGGGTGCTGATCATGACGGTCACGCTGGCAGTTGCAGGTTTCAGTCTCCCCTCCCCGGTGTTGGCACCTTTGCTGCTGGATCCGGCCCACGGCATGCTGACGCCGGATGCCTCCGACTGGAGCCGCAAGGTTTGGCTGGGGGTCATCATGGGGCTCTATCCCCTGTTCCAGCTGGTGGGCAGTCCCTGGCTCGGTCGCCTCTCCGACCGCTATGGCCGCAAGCCACTGCTGTTGCTCTCGCTGGCGGGGGTACTGGCAGGCTATGCCCTGATGGCGTTAGGTATCGCCTGGCGCTCCATGTCATTGTTACTACTGGGGAGGGCTCTTGCAGGCCTATTCAGCGGTAATGTGGCAATCGTGCAAGCAATGGCAGCTGACCTGAGTACGACCCAGACCAAAGCGAGCAACTTCGCCAAAATCAGCATGGGGATCAATTTGGGCTGGGTGGTAGGACCGATGCTCGGTGGCTACGCCGCGGTGATCTCGGGGGATTACAGTCTGGCCGCCTGGCTGGCCGTCGTGATGACCCTGCTCAACCTGCTGCTGGTCTACTGGCTGATCCCCTATCGTCCACCGGTGGCGGCCGCCCGGCAGGCCCCGACCCTCTCCAGCCGCCAGCTATTGCTGCAACCGGCCCTGCTCCCCTACTTCGCGCTTACCCTGATCAGCTATGGCGCGGTGCAGCTCTATTTCACCTACTTCAATCTCTGGCTGGTGGAGCAGCGATCTTGGGATCCAGCCCAGTTGGCGCAAGCGGGTGTGCTGGTGAGCTTATCCATGATGGCGGGCTCCTGGCTGAGTGGCCGATTTGCTCGCCACTGGCGCGGCAGCACCCTCGGCATCGTCGGCCATCTAGTGATGGCGAGCGGTATGCTGCTCTTTATCCTGCCCGTGCACTGGTGGGGGCTGGCACTCACCTTCGTTCCGGCCGGCATCGGCATGAGCCTAGGAGGGCTGGCAATTTCTGTGGCGATCTCCAACCGTAGCCATGCCGAACAGCAGGGGCAAGCAATAGGGCTCTATCGTGGACTGACGGTTAGCAGCTCAATCCTGGCAGCCGTAGTGGGCAGTCTGGTGCTGCTGGCCGGTACCGAGTGGCCCTTCTATCTCGCCACCCTCTGCTCCCTTGCCAGTGCCGCCGGTTTCTATCTGCTGCGCCGCCGTGCCGACCGTCGTCAACAGCTGGCCAGCTGCACCTGAGCCACGAAGGGATCACAGTTCGGCGCTTCGGCCGCGGGCAAGACTTGCATCGGGGCGCCGGGTCTGGGACGGTAAGGCTCTTTGCGGATTTGTTCGATGCTGGAGGAGCTATGAGTGAGTACAAGGCCATCGCGCTCGATATGGATGGCACCCTGCTGACCCGGGATCACAAGATCTCGTCGGCCACCCGAGCCGCCCTGGCGCAAGCCCGCGCCCACGGCATCAAGGTGCTGCTGGTCACGGGGCGCCACTACATGACGGCGCGTCCCTTCCACCACGAGCTGGCACTCGATACCCCCCTCATCTGCAGCAATGGCGCCTATCTCTATGATCCGGTGCAGAACCGGATCCTCAGCGGCGACCCGCTGGCGGCCGCCCCGCTTACCGAGCTGCTAGCCGCGGTCGAGGCACAGCAGATGGGCGCCCTGTTCCACCTGAGCGAGGGCATTGGCTACATCGGCTGTGAAGAGCATGTCACCCGCATCCGCCACTGGTCGGCCAATCAGCCGGATCACCTCAAGATCGCCCTCCACCCGGTCGAGGAGCTGGCAGGCTGGCTCGACAACCCGGTCTGGAAGCTGGAGCTATTCAATCAGGATCCGGCACGCCTGCACACCTTTATGGGCGAGGTGGTCGAGCAGATGCCCTTTACCCGTGACTGGGCGGCCCCCTATGCGGTGGAGCTGGTACAGCCCGGTTGCAGCAAGGGCAACCGGCTGGCCCAGTGGGCTGCCAGCGAAGGGATTGCGATGGAGCAGGTGGTGGCGTTTGGTGACAACAACAACGACATCAGCATGTTCGAGCAAGTTGGGCTGGCGGTGGCAATGGGCAATGCGGCCCCGCAGATCCAGAGCCATGCCCACCGGGTCACGGCCGACCACAACGAAGATGGTATCGCACTGGCGCTGCAGCGCTGGGTACTGCCCTGATCTGACGGGATGCAACATGGCCAGCACGCGGGCTGGCCATGAAGAGAGGGATTAACCGCCGAAGGAGAACTGGATCACCCGATCCGGATAGCGCAGACGGTTGTACTCCCGGCGCAGGGATTCGTAGTGGCGAATGGCCCGATCGCGCTTGGCGCGGTAGTAGTCGCGCTGTTCCGTGTTGGTTTCGTTGCGGATGCTGCGCTCCAGCGTATCGATATCCCGCTCGGTACGCTCCAGCTCGTCGCTGATCTCCCGCAGGCGGGCGGCCAGTTTGTACTCTTCGTAGCCGCGTTGATACTGCTTGAGGAAGCTGGCGTCATTGGGGCATACCCCCAGATAGGCCTGCCCCTCCTTGCCCTTGCTGTAAGCCAGCTCGGGAATGCAGTAGAGCTCCAGCCCCTTGTCGTAGCCCCGTTTCCACTCGGCCTCATCCACTTTGAGGCCATATTCGCTGCAAGAAGAAACGTAGTCGCGGGTCGCCTGACGGGTTTTGCCTTCCGATCCATCCTGATAACCCAGGTTGTACCAACTCATGGTGCGGCACTCATCTTCTGACAGGGCACTGCATCCCGCCAGCAATACCGGCAGGGTCAGCAACAGGATTTTGAGGGACATGGACAGACTCCGGAAAAGATAGTGAGCGGCATTCTAGAGAGGATAAAAGGCCATAACAAGGGATGCGCTCCCATGCGGTCTGGCGCGGCTTATTTGATGTTTTTATCACTATTCAACGCCGTGCCGGACGGGGCGGCCAACCCGCTTTCCTTGTTATCAGGTGCAAGGTAAACTGCGCCATCTTTTAACTGGCGCGCAACAAAAACAATGAAAGTCCTGACCGTCGATTACCGCTCACCCGATGCGGCCCAACGCTTCACCGAATCCCTGCGAACCACCGGCTTTGGCGTGTTGACCAACCACCCTATTCCGAAAGAGCTGGTGCAGTCCATCTACGACAACTGGTATCGCTTCTTCATGAGTGAGCAGAAGCAGGATTTCCTGTTCAACCGCGAGACTCAGGATGGCTACTTCCCGCCGTCGGTCTCCGAGGTGGCCAAGGGCCATAGCCAGAAAGACATCAAGGAGTACTTCCACATCTACCCCTGGGGCCAGATGCCACAAGAGCTGAAAGAGCAGGCGATGGAGTACTATCGCCTCGCCAACGGTCTGGCCGCAGAGCTGCTGAGCTGGGTGGAGCAGTACACCCCGGCCGATATTGCCGCCAACTACAGCTGCCCGCTCTCCTCGATGATCGAAGAGAGCCAGAAGACCCTGCTGCGGGTGCTGCACTATCCGCCGTTCGATGGCACCGAGGAGCCGGGCGCCATCCGCGCCGCCGCCCACGAGGATATCAACCTGCTCACCATTCTGCCCGCCGCCAACGAGCCGGGGCTGCAGGTGAAGGGCTCCGATGGCGAATGGATGGACGTGCCGTGCAACTTTGGCACCCTCATCATCAATATCGGCGACATGCTGCAGGAGGCCTCTCGCGGCTACTACCCCTCCACCACCCACCGCGTCATCAACCCGACCGGGGGCAGTGCCGCCAAGTCGCGCATCTCGCTGCCGCTGTTCCTCCATCCGCGCCCGGATGTGGTGCTCTCCGAGCGCCATACCGCCCACAGCTACCTGATGGAGCGGCTGCGGGAGCTGGGGGTGATCTAGTCCCCCGACGAACAGTTGTCAGAGACCAAACCGGAGCAATCTCGCTCCGGTTTTTATTTGGTGGCAGGATTGGGCAAAAAACAGAATTAAATTAGCCAATTATGCCAATAAATTGCATTTACACCTGATAACCGTCGTAGTGATTGCGCCGTGACCTCCGTAACATGAGCGCCATTCTGCCCCTGCCCAAGGGGCGCTCGATTGGAGTTCTTATGAAGCAGTCCCAATGGTCATCCCGACTCGGCTACATCCTCGCCGCAGCGGGTTCCGCGGTCGGTATCGGCGCAATCTGGAAATTCCCCTATGTCACCGCCGTCAACGGCGGCGGCGCCTTCCTGCTGGTCTTTCTGCTCTTCAGCTTCACCCTGGGGGTTGCGGTACTGATGGGGGAAACCCTGCTCGGCAGCATGAGTCGCCGCGGGGTAGTCGGAGCCTTCTCCGATCTGCTCGGCAAACAGTGGCGCTGGGTTGGGGTAATGGGAGTGATCTCTACCCTTCTCATCTACTGCTTCTACAGCGTGGTGGGCGGCTGGACCCTGGGTTATACCGGCATGGCCCTCTCCGGTCAGCTCAACCATGGGGATGCGGCTGCTCTCACCGCCCGCTTCAATGACTATGTCAGCGGCGACGTCTGGCCAATCCTCACTCACCTGCTGTTTGCCGCCCTCACCTGGATGGTGGTGCAAGGGGGCATTCAGAAAGGGGTGGAGCGCACCCTGCGCTGGATGATGCCGGCTCTGTTCCTGATGATCCTGATGCTGGTCGCCTTTGGCCTCACCTTGCCCAATGCGATGGCGGGGGTTCGTCACTTCCTGATGCCCGACTTCAGCAAGCTGGGGATGTCCGGCGTGCTCGATGCCATGGGGCTGGCCTTCTTCTCCCTCTCCATCGGTCTGGGCATTCACACCACCTACGGCGCCTATCTGCCGACCAGCGAAGGGGTTGGTCGCTCAAGCCTCTGGGTGGTGCTGCTGGCCAGTATGGTGGCGGTACTGGCGGGCTTGATGATTTTCCCGGTGCTGGCCTCGACCGGTATCGACCCGGCCTCCGGCCCCGGTCTCACCTTTATGACCATGCCGGCAGTATTTCAGCTGCTGCCCTTCGGTCAGGTGCTTGAGGTGATCTTCTTCGCCCTGCTGGTCTTTGCGGCGCTCTCCTCGGCCATCTCCCTGCTGGAGCATTTGCAGTGCTTCCAGTGCGAGACCTGGGGCTGGTCACGCCGCACGGCCTGCAGCGCCATCACTGGATTCGTCATGGTTAGCGGTGTTCCGGTCAGCCTGTCGTTTGGCCCGCTGCAACACGCCACCCTGTTTGGCAAAACCATTTTCGAGTTGCTGGACTTTGTCACCTCCAACCTGATGATGCCGCTGTTCGGCCTGATGCTGACGCTGCTGCTGGGCTGGAAGCTGGGACGCAAGGCGTTGCCGCAAGGGATTGCCAGCCACTGGCATCACTTGCTGATGAACTGCTGGCGCTGGATTGCCCCCTTGCTGATCGGCGGGATCTTGATTCGCGGTCTGGTGTGACGGTTACTCTTCGCGGGCGGGCTCATCGGCCCGCCCCTGGGCGGCTCTGACGGCATCCAGGGCATGCTGCCAGCGGGTGATCTCGGCATCATCCGTTCCCTTGGAAAAGACGATATAGAGACCGGCCTGATGGAGCAGTACCCCACTGCTGACGATGCGGCGCCGGGATAACCCCATCTTGTCGAGGGTGGCCTCCATCACCAGCTCCGCCATCGGCAAGGCATCGATCTTGCCCAGCATCAGCCGCTCTATCGCCTCCCCGACCGTCTTGTAGCGCACCAGATTGGTGTAGCCCTCATGGGTCAGCCGCACATCATCGGCATTGCCCAGCACGACCCCCACTCTGGGCAGATCTCGCAACTGTGCCAGCGAGGTCAGCGGGTGGCGACTATCTGGCGCCTGATAGATAAAGACCCGATTGATAAAGAGCGGGCCAACCCATTTGAAATGGGACTCCCGCTCCGGGAGCCGCTGTACCACGAACAGTCCATAGCCGGGCTCGACCCGTGCCAACGCCAGCGCCCGCTTGAGCGGGTAAATCCGCACCGGATAACGGGTGCCAAGCTCCTCCTGCACCTCATCGATCAGGCGAATGGCAAATCCGTCGAGCTTGCCGTCGCGGTATTCGGTAAAGGGGGGTAAATCGTGACTCAGCAGGGTTAATCCGGGCTGCGCCGACACACTCAGGCTGATCAGTAACCAGGGCAGCATCATCCATCTCATACGACATCCTGTCTCATCGTTGTCCCCGTCAGTGCCATGTCGCGGTCACTAGTTCCAGAAGAAGCTACGTCGATTATCGCCCAGTAAATAGCCACAAGGTAGAAAAGATGCTACCCTGCGAGGTTCCCCACATTGAGTTGTACGTACAGTCAGAGTGGTGACAGCGGCACACATAAAAAATTTTTGATTTTATGTGTCAATTATTCTTTCCATGGTTTAGGCTGTTCCCTCATTCATTAGTCAGGTTGCCACCTCATGTCTGCCATCCTCGTGCTGTTTGGTCGATTTTTTAGCTCGCAAGAGAGGTGACCTTGCACGCACAGTTTTTCTGAATGTTCATTGCAAAGGTCGCCTCAGGCGGCCTTTTTTATGGTCTGTCGTTTATTGCTACAGAGGAGTATTGCTTCGATGTCGTGTTACCCGGAGGTTGTATGAGCCAGGTTCAGTGGTCTTCCCGTCTCGGTCATGTGCTGGCCGCAGCAGGCACAGCGATTGGCCTTGGTGCCATCTGGAAGTTTCCCTATGTGACCGCCACCAATGGCGGTGGCGCCTTCCTGCTGGTGTTTCTGCTGTTTAGCTTCACCCTGGGGGTAGCGGTACAGGTCGGCGAAACCCTGCTCGGCAGCCATAGCCAGCGCGGGGTGCTCGGCGCTTTTCGCAAACTGGTGGGGCCGAACTGGCGCTGGATGGGGTATATGGGGATCGCCTGCGGCTTCTTTATCTACAGCTTCTACAGCGTGGTGGGCGGCTGGACCGTGGGTTACGCCGCGCTGGCGATGGCTGGCAAGCTCAACCTGAGCGAGGGGAGTGCCCTCACCGCCCTGTTCAACGGCTATGTCAGCAACCCCTGGTGGCCGGTGCTGACCCATCTGATTTTCGCAGGCCTGACCTGGTGGTTCGTGCAGGGGGGTATTCAGAAAGGGGTTGAGCGGGCACTGCGCTGGATGATGCCCGCGCTCTTCATCATGATGTTGCTGCTGGTTGGGGTCGGTCTCTCCATGCCGGGCTCCATGGCGGGTGTACGCCAGCTGCTGCTGCCGGACTTCTCCATGCTGACCGGCCAGAGCGTGCTGGACGCGCTGGGACTGGCCTTCTTCTCCCTCTCCATCGGGCTAGGGGTACACACGACCTATGGCGCCTACCTGCCCAATAGCGAAGGGGTACTGCGCTCTGGGGTCTGGGTCGTCACCCTGGCAAGCCTGATCTCGGTGCTGGCGGGCTTGATGATCTTCCCGGCGCTGGCCTCCACCGGTATCGACCCTACCGCAGGGCCCGGGCTCACCTTTATGACCATGCCTGCCGTCTTCAGTCATCTGCCGTTCGGTCAGGGGCTGGGGGTGGTCTTCTTCCTATTGCTGCTGGTCGCTGCCCTCTCCTCCTCTATCTCCATGCTTGAGCATCTGGTGCGCTTTACCACCGAGGAGTGGGGCTGGTCGCGTCGTGGCGCCTGCCGGGTGTTGACCCTGCTCATCATGGCCTCCGGCATTCCGGTGAGTCTGTCGTTCGGCCCCTGGAGTGATCTGACCCTGTTTGGCAAGACCATCTTCGAGCTGCTCGACTATCTCACCTCCAACCTGATGATGCCGCTGTTTGGTCTGGTGCTGACCCTGCTGCTGGGCTGGCGACTGGGTCATGCCATATTGCCTGCGGGCCTGTCACCCGCCCTGCGTCTGGCGCTGCTCTGGTGCTGGCGCGTGGTGGCGCCGCTGCTGATCAGCGGGATCCTGATCCGCGGGATCATGTAACGCTTTGCGAATCCGTGCGGGCAGGCCTTGGCCTGCCCTTTTTATTGCTGGCGTTTGCTTTATTACAGGCGTTCATATAAGCAGCATCACGATGGACAGGAGTGAAGTCAGTGGCCGTCGAACAATCTCGGAAGAGCAGGATGAAGAAGGATCGGAGTGGCAGAGTGGCAGAGTGGCAGAGTGGCACATTAAGAGGTGGCGTTCGGCTCGCCACACCGGCAACAGAAGAAGTTGAAGTACTGAATTGCGGGCAAAAAAATCCCCATCTGAATGGGGACTTTCTCTGCAACCGCAGCTGATATCTCAGCCTCGCTTGCGAATATGGTGGTCGTTACTGGGATCGAACCAGTGACCCCCTCCTTGTAAGGGAGGTGCTCTCCCAGCTGAGCTAAACGACCT
>NZ_JAAKTY010000025.1:0-71522 GCF_049174875.1 Aeromonas sp. 600948 | reverse complement strand
GTTGCGGGGGCCGGATTTGAACCGACGACCTTCGGGTTATGAGCCCGACGAGCTACCGAGCTGCTCCACCCCGCGTCCGAATTGTCACCCTCAAGCCGAGCAGTAGCTTGATGGCGTTTGTCTGCTTTCGACTGTTTACACAATCGCAGGCTGACGAAAAGTTGGTTGCGGGGGCCGGATTTGAACCGACGACCTTCGGGTTATGAGCCCGACGAGCTACCGAGCTGCTCCACCCCGCGTCTGAGGTCGCCAATAATAGGCGCCAGCGCACAGATTGCAAGTAAATATCTCAAAAAAAGTTTATTCGTAGATTAATCAGACAGAGAGTGAGGACATTAGCAGCATCATGCTGTTTTTTCAGGCAATAGAGTCAAAGCCACATACCAGGCACTACACTCAGTGAGATGAACACTCCTCATTTTGGGTAGGTATGATATGCGCATCTCCGCCGGTCACTGCCGTCAGTTGGGGGCGACACCCGACAACCGCGGCGTCAACTTCGCCATCTGGGCCCGCTTGGCCAGCCGGGTAGAGCTGCTGCTTTTCTCCAGTGCCGAAGATGATAGTCCCGAGGTAATTCCCCTCTCCCCCCGTTTCAACCGAACTGCCTACTACTGGCATATCCATATTGAAGGACTCCCCATCGGGCAACGCTACGCCTACCGTATCCAGGGACCATGGCGTCCCTATTGTGGCACCCGCTTTGATGGTGACAAGGTTCTGCTCGATCCCTATGGGCGCAGTATTGAACTGGGCCCCAACTATGACCGATGGGCGGCTGCACGCCCCGGCAGCAATATGGCTTGCTGCGCCAAAAATCGGGTAGTCGATACCCGCCACTACAACTGGGAAGGAGACAAACTGCCTGCTCACTCTCTCTCCCGCTCGGTGATTTACGAACTCCATCTGGGGGGGTTTACCAACTCCCCGAGCTCCGGGGTTGATCCTGCATTGCGGGGCACCTATCTTGGATTGATTGAGAAGATCCCCTATCTGCAATCTCTCGGAGTCACCGCCGTTGAACTGCTGCCGGTGTTTCAGTTCGATCCTCAGGATGCTCCCAAGGGGCTATCCAACTACTGGGGATACAGCCCCATGTCCTTTTTCGCCCCCCATGCCCAGTACGCCTGTGGCGATGATCCGCTGACCGAATTTCGCGATATGGTCAAGGCGCTGCACAGGGCCAATATCGAGGTGATCCTGGATGTGGTCTACAACCACACCGCCGAGGGGGGAGATGATGGCCCCACCTTCTCGTTTCGCGGCATCGACAACGAGGCCTACTACATCCTCGACAACAACCAGAAGGACACCAACTACTCGGGCTGTGGCAACACCTTCAACGGCGCACACCCGGTGGTACTGCGGATGATCATGGACAGCCTGCACTTCTGGCGCCAGGAGATGCACGTCGATGGCTTCCGGTTTGATCTGGCTGCCATTTTGTCGCGGGATGAATCGGGCCAGCCACAGGCCAATGCCCCAACCCTGCGCACCATAGATACCGATCCCAAGATCGCCGATATCAAGCTGATCGCCGAGGCCTGGGATGCAGGGGGGCTCTATCAGGTGGGATCACTGGCCGGCGCCCGCTGGCGTGAGTGGAACGGCCAGTTCAGGGACGACGTACGCCGGTTTCTGCGCGGGGATGACAACAGCGTCACCGCCTTTGTCGAACGGTTGTGCGGTAGCCCCGATATCTATCACTATCACCATGCAGATCCCGAGAAGAGCATCAATTTCGTCACCTGCCACGACGGCTTTACCCTGTGGGACTGGGCCAGCTACAACAACAAGCATAACGAGGCCAATGGCGAGCAGAACCGTGATGGCTGTGATCACAACTTCAGCTGGAACCACGGCCATGAAGGGGTAACGGACGATCCCCAGATCAATGCCCTGCGCACGCGCCAAGCCAAGAACATGATGGTGGCAACCCTGTTATCGGTGGGATCCCCGATGCTGTTGATGGGGGATGAACTGCTGCGCACCCAGCACGGCAACAACAACGGTTACTGTCAGGACAACGCGACCTGCTGGATGGATTGGCAACCAACTCCCCGCAGCCAGGAGATGTTCCGCTTCATGAAGGAGCTGATCCAATATCGCAAACATCTGTTCCAGCGCCCGGAGCAGGAGAGCATGCCACTGTCGCTCACCGAAATCCTGCGGCACAGCGAGATCTGCTGGCACGGAGTCAATGCCATGCAGCCAGACTTCAGTCCCCACTCCCATGCAATCGCCATGTCGGCCCTGTCAAGCGAAACCCGACTGGCCCTTTACGTACTGTTTAACGCCTACTGGGAGCCCCTCACCTTCAACCTGCCCAGCCCGCCTAAGGGAGTTGGCGGCTACTGGCGGCGGATCCTCGATACCGCCCTCCCCTCACCGCAAGATATCTGCACTTTCGGCATGCCACTGGAAGGGTTGACCAGAGAGTATCTGGCCCAGCCACGCAGCAGTTGCCTGTTTATCTGCGGGGCCGATGACTTCTATTGATTCTCGAGAGTCAGATATGAAAAAGCCCCGGGCCTTGGCTCGGGGCTTGCTCTTTTCAGTACCAGTGTCAGATCAGCTGGTACAGCACGCTGGTAGCGGCGATCTGGGCGATAAGCAGGCCACACAGGGAAGTGGAAACCACCACAGGCGCGGTATCACGCTGCAAGTAGAGCGGGCTGAACCAGAGCAGCAGGGAAGCCACCAACAAGGCAGCCTGTGTCACCACCGCCGGGATCAGATCATCGAGATTGGCTTCAGCCCCTTGCCAGCCCACCAGCACGGCCAGCCAGATAAGGCTGGCCATGGCGCCCGCCAGCGCAGCCAGCGGCAGAAGAGTATTAAACGCCTTGAGGCGGTGACGGGCTCGCAACAGCATCAGGTGAGCAAAGGCCGCTCCCAGCATCACCATCTGCAATAAACCGCTCACCCAGCCCTGCAGCTGCAGCAGCCCGAAGCCATAAACAGCGAGTGGCAACGCCGGTAGCCAGAGCAGCGTTGAGGGGACTGCACGCTTGCCCTCCAGCCGTGACTGGGCCAGCGACAAGCCGACCCCGAGCACCAGTGCGGCACCACCACTCCAGATCAGCCAACTGGCCGCCTTGGCCTCTACCGCCAGCATCAAGGAGAGCGCGGTAATGACCCAGATGGAGAAGAGCTGCTGAGTGATGCGTGAGCGCTGGCCGGGGCAGATATCACCGCGCCATAACACGATACCGAGGGCAATGAGGGCACCAAGCGCCATCAAGCCGGTAAGGGGAAAGAGCCAAAGTGGGAGTTGGACGAACATGACGCCTCCAGCAGCAAGAATTCGGGAGCGCCACCGGGGCGCCAGAGAAGAGTGGGCGAGTATACCCAAACCTGCGGCTATCCCCAATCACGACAAACAGACCGGCAAAAAATGAGCAGATGCCCCGAAGGTCATGATGCAGCCGACAGGCCCATTATCACACCGACTTCACACCTGACCGCGAGCCAGTGCCACTACCCGCGCAAACATCTGACGCAGCACGGGAGGAATATGCTCGGCACCAAGCCGCTCGGCTTCTTCCACCACCGCCAGTGCCATCCCCGGCTTGCTGCGGTGATGAATCGCCTTATTGATGATATGACTGGCACTCCACATGGCTCGTCCGCCCACCCCTGCTTCCCGCCGGAACACGGCTTCAAAACCATTGTGATAGAGGTAATGTTCAATGTCAGAGGCTGGCAACTGAGTCAACCGATCCCGTTCCCGCTCCCCTTTGAGTTGGCCCCGGGCCGAAGCAGCATACTTGAGCCCCGCCTCGTCGCCATCGGTCAACAGGTGCCACTCGATACCAAAATCCCGCGCCACCTTGATCAGCGGTGACTGGCCGCACTGGGCAAACTCGATAATCCGCACCCCTTCGGCCCGCAAACTGTAACCACAGATCTGGGCCAGCTCGGAGAGCAGCCAGATCTCGGTCTCCCCCTCCACCAGCAGCCAGCAACGGGCAAACAGCGACATGGGGCGGTTGATCCGCACGTGGAAGGCGATCTTGCGCAGATCGTCGCTGCTGTAACGCTCGCCCCCCAGCTGGTGACAGAGGATATCCTGCTGACGGCGCACCAGTCGTCGCACCTGATTGAGCGGCAGGGAAGAGAGCAGATCTCCCGAGTTGGTGGTGAGCAGCTTCTGGCCCGGCAGTTGTTCCAGCAGCCCCCACGCCAGCGCCAGCATGGTCGGGTGCAGCCGGCTCTCAGGATCCTCCAGGATCATGATGGGACGGGCCCCCTCCTCCAGCTCGCGATTGCCTCGCGCCTGCAGCAGGGTCGCCGCCATCCCGGCCATCGCCAGTTGCAGGGTGCGGTTATCGGCATGGCGCAGCAGGGTGTGCAGGTTGCCAGGATTGCGCAACGTCATGGGACGATTGATGATGTCACGCTGGCTGCGCGGTTTGTTCTTGATGGGGGCCAGAGCGTTGAAATAGTGATCCATCAGCTGGCGCACTGCTTGCAGCGCCTCCTTCAACTCCGGCTCCCCGATGCGCTGGGGCTCATCGATCAGCTTGTCGGCCAGTTCACTGAGTCTGTGCTCCGAGAGATCTCCCCACTGCAGGGTTTCCACCCCGTTGCGGGCACTGCGAGCGTCCCGCAGCCGGAACACCGGGTTCATGGTGATCAGCAGGCTAACCAGTTCGTTAGTATTGGCAATAGGCAGGCTCTTGCCCACCCCGTCGAGAAAGTCGTGAATGGTGAGCACAGAGCCATCAGCTTGCAGCTCGGCACTGGCACGATAGTGGATGCGATGAAACTTGTCCTTGTGCAGCACCCAGGAGGCGCCAAGACGAGCCAGACGGCGAGAATGCTGGCACATTTGTGGCCTGTGCTCACTGAAGGTGAGCACCAGTTGCAGATGACGCGAAGGGGCCAGCTCGGGATCTTCCGGTTGGTGAAAATCCTCGGCGGTGAACTGATAGGGCTCGGCATTCTGCCCCAGCAGACACCAGAGCGCGCGCAACAGGCTCGACTTGCCCCAGGTATTCTCGCCAATCAGCACTGTGGTGTGATCCAACCCGAGCGAAAGACGATTTATACCGCGAAAACCTTTGACTTCAATACGTTCCAGAAACATCCAGCAATGTCCACGTCACTCAGATTGAGCAATAGTGGCAAAGTTAACTGGAAAATCCTATCGGCAGCCGGGCTTTTTCAACGTGAACTGTGAGGCACTGCAGGTTCGGGAGGGGTGACGACAGCGGTGCGATCTTGCGGGGCATTCCAGTGGCTGAACCAAAGGTGACGGGTACGGATTTGACGTTTGCGATAATTCAATGGGCATTCCTTTCAATGGATAGTGGTAGAGAGTACACCTCTTTTGCCCAAAGTCTCAGGGTTATCTGTGACGGGAAGATGACAATTGTGCCCGCCACTGCCCCGGCGTCAAACCAAACGCCTTGCGAAAACGATTACCAAAATGGGCCTGGGAAGAGAAGCCACACTGACTGGCGATGCTGGCCAGCGGCTCGGGGCCAGCCAACAGCTGCTTGGCCCGTTTGAGCCGCAGCCCCAGCAGATAGCGGTGGGGCGGGCAGCCGATACTCTGGCCGAACATGCGGGCGAAGTGGTACTCGCTCAACCCAGCCTGCTGCGCCAGCTCTGCCAGCGTGACCGAGTCGGCCAGATGGGCCTGCAGATACTCCTGCACCCGTTTGATCACCACGGGCGCCAGCCCGCCGCGCAGAGGCGGCAAACCTGGGGCCTCCTCGGTATGGTGGCGGTAGGCGTGGAGGATCAACATCCAGGCGCCGTGGGAAAGCGCCAGCCGATCGACCCCGTGCTGCCACTGAAGCTGCATCAACTGGCGCTGCACCAGTCCGGCCGCCTGCGGATCATCGATGAAAGTCTTGTCCACCAGTTGCAGGTGGCGCCCCTCCTTGTCACACACCTCCTCGGCGATACGGGTGAGGTGAGTCGGGGTGAAGTAGAGATGAAAGAAGCGAAACTCTTCGCGCACCAGCCACTCGGATCTGTGGTGATCCGGCATGATGCACACCTTGCCGGTGCCGCCGTGGCCACCCGGCCCATCGAGTCGCTCGGTCTGCTCGCCTCCTTGCAGATAGACGCTCAGGGTGTGGTGGCCCGGCTTGTGATAGCGGGTCTGGTCATAGCAGTTGCGCCAACTGGCGACGCCAAGCCCGGGTTCGAGCCAGCAGGCGTCCTCCAGCCGTGCGCCGGTGCTGACCAGTGCATCGAATACCCTTGCTGTTTTCATTAGTCCCTGCCAACTGTTCTGGTTATGTGTACGGGTTATTCCGCTGCCATCCATCTTACCGACCGCGCCCGCAGATGACAGCGCAGGGCGATGAAAAACCGCAAGATGGTGCAATCCAGCCATCAGGGCTTGCCCCATAGTGGGTCATCTCTCCCTGACTCACCGGAACTGTGATGAACCTGATGCTCTATCTTGCCACCGTGCTTATCTGGGGCAGCACCTGGATTGCCATCGCCTGGCAACTTGGCCCCATTCCCATCGAGGTATCGGTGCTCTACCGCTTCCTGCTGGCAGCGGTGGCAGTGTTTGCCCTGCTCACCGCCAGCGGCCGCTTTCCACGCCTCCCCTGGCACGGCCAGCGTTACGCCGCGTTGCTCGGAGCCCTGCTCTTTTCCACCAACTTTCTCTGCTTCTACCACGCCACCCGTTACATCCCGAGCGGCATGTCGGCGGTGATCTTCGCCAGTGCCAGCATCTTCAACGGCCTCAACCTCTGGCTGTTCGAGGGCAAACGTCCGAGCATGCGCTGGCTGCAAGGGTCGTTACTGGGGCTCTTTGGCACCCTGCTGCTGTTCTGGCCGGTGCTGGCAGATGCGCAACTGGGTGCAAACGGCTGGAAGGGATTGCTGTTCGCCTGTGGCGGCACCCTCTGTTTTTCGCTGGGCAATCTGGTCTCGGCCCGCGGCCAGCGCCACGGCTACCATGTGTTGCAGATGGTGCCCTGGGGCATGGTTTACGGCGTGGTGCTGTTGCTGGGCTGGGTCACATTGCTCGGGCAGCAACTGGTGGTGCCGACCGACAGCCACTATCTGGCGGCCATGGTCTACCTCGCCCTGTTTGGCTCGGTGATCGCCTTTACCGCCTACCTGACCCTGGTTGGGCGCATCGGTGCCAGCAAGGCCTCCTACGCCACCGTGCTCTTTCCTCTGGTGGCGCTTACCCTCTCCACCTTCTACGAAGGCTTTGTCTGGCAGGCGGTCTCGGTGGCCGGGGTGGTGGTGAGCCTGATCGGCAATCTGGTGATCTTCGCGCCGCCCTTGAGCGAATGGCGCATTCGACCGGCCAAGGCAGCAAACGACCCTTGCTCCTGAACCAGTCAGCCCCTAAGGTAACGCTCAATCTGTGACGATCCTGATGGCGATAAACAAGGGGGCGAGATGTTACTGGAAGGGCTGGAGACGCTGAGCCTGCTGGCAAGTGAAGGAACCATGGCCAAGGTGGCCAGTCGCCTCTATATCAGCCAGTCGGCGGTGAGCAAGCGGATTGCCCAGCTGGAGCAACGCCTTGGCAAGAAGTTGATCGAGCCGGAGGGGCGCCAGATCCGCCTCACTCCGCAGGCGCAGGAGCTATTGGAGCGAGTGGCCCCGAGTCTGGCCGAAATGAAGGGGGTGCTGGCCGATAGTCAGGATCTGGCGGACCAGAGCCCCCTCCCCATCGCCTGCTCCGAAACCCTGCTGGCGGGCTACCTCGCCCACTTTATGCGCGACTATCTGGAGCGCGATCCCCACCTTGCCCTCTCTACCCACCACACGCCGGTCATTCTGGCGCGGGTGCGCAGCGGCGATGCCCTGCTCGGCATCTGCGCCGGTCGGCTCCCGCCCGGCCATGGCCTCGGCGCCGATCTGCTGCTTGAGGAGCCCTTCTATCTGGTTGGCGAGGCGCAGCAGAGCCTGCCGCCAGCCAGCTCAGAAAGCAGGCGCAAGATCCTCACCATGGATCTGGAGAACCCCTCCAATCGCTACCTGCGCGAACCGTTGGCTGATTTGGGGCTGGAGCCCGCCATGGAGCTCGACTCCTATCTTGCGCTCATCGAACTCGCCAAGGCAGGCATTGGCCCTGTGCTGCTCCCCGCTGGCCTGCTGGGGCTGGTGGGAGAACAGGGGGAGATGGCACGCCCAGTGCCCGGGCTGGGCCGCCCCCTTCATCTGGTCTACCGACCAAACAGCCTAAAGCGCGAGCGGATCGCACGGCTGGTGAACGCCCTGCACCAACACTTTCGCCACCGCAGCGTCACGCCGAGCTAACTGCTCAACCCAGCAGATGTGACAACGGGGCCCGAGGGCCCCGTTAACAATTGCGATGCGGCAAGCAAGGCGCACATCAGATCCAGGCAAACAGCTCCGGATACTGGCTCCACACCAGCTTGGCAGACATCAGCAAGGAGACGGTCACCAGCAACGGCTTGATCAGCTTCACCCCTTTTTTCAGCACCATTTTGGAGCCAAAACGGGCGCCGATAAACTGCCCCAGCGCCATGCAAAAACCGACACTCCACACCACCTTGCCACCGAGCGCAAAGAACAGCAGGGAGGCGATATTCGAGGTGAAGTTGAGCAGCTTGGTATGGGCGGTGGCGCGCGCCATGCCAAAGCCCGCCAGCGCCACGAAACCAATGGCAAAAAACGAACCTGTGCCCGGCCCGAAGAAGCCGTCATAAAAGCCGACACCGCCCCCCACCAGCAGCGCAAACAGCATGGGAGTCAGACGGCGGGAGCTCTCGGCATCGCTTACCCGCGGCGAGAAGTAGAAGTAGCAGGCAAAGGCCATCAGCAGGAAAGGGAGCAGGCGCTCGAGAATGGCGGCATCTATGGTCTGCACCGCCAGCGTGCCGATGGCCGCACCGATAAAGGTGCAGATCACCGCAGGCCAGATCATCACCCACTCCAGCAGCCCCTTGCGAGCATAGAACCAGGTGGCGGAGAAGGAGCCAAAACTGCTCTGCAGCTTGTTGGTACCGAGCACCAGCGCGGGCGGCATGCCGGTGGCCAGCAAAGCCGGCACCGTCAGCAGACCGCCGCCACCGGCGATGGCATCGATAAAGCCGGCGACAAGCGCCACACCGAACAGGGCAAACAGGGTAACCAGTTCCAATTCCATCCATAGACCTCACGAGAGTGGGTTGCCCGAAGGGGGCGGGCAACCGGAGAACACCAAAACGACGTTGTGCGGGGGCACAGGCTGTTCGCTATCCTAGCGGGCCACTGACCATGAATCTAACGAAACAGTGGCAGCCAATTGATTCCTGATTTTCATTAATTTGAGCGGCCACGCCCCTGCCCCAACCCTCAGAGGGCCCGTTACAGCGCGGGTGACGGGACTTCCGCTTCCTTGATGGCCGCCAGCGCCTCACATAGATGATCCTCATCGGCACCGGGGAAACGGCTGACCCGACCGGCCATGTAGCGTCTGCTGAACAGATTGAACCAGTGCTGCAATGCCTGCCCCGCCTTGAGCTCCCCCGCCACTTCCAGCACGCAGGCCGCCACTTCGGCGGTGCAGAGGTGCTCGTCGCAGTTGGCCACCCGCATCCCATAGGTCGAGAGCGCATCGGGCTTGATGGCGAGCACCGGAAATCCGTCGAGATAGGGGCTCTTGTTGAACATCTTGCGCGCCTCCGGCCAGGTGCCATCGAGCAGGATAAAGAGCGGTTTTTTACCCGGTGCCAGCGTCACCTCGCCGGTCAGGCGGGCAGGCTCCTTCTCGCAAGCGGGAAAGACCACATAGGGCTGCCAGGCTGGATCGGCCAGCAGGGCCAGCAGCTCGGGATGGGGCTGGGTACGTGACCAGAGAAACGCCCAGGTGGTATCCGGCAACACATCGGCAATGAGGCGACCGGTGTTGGAGGGTTTCATCGGCTCACTGTCATACATCAGCAGGCAGAAACCTGCCTCTGCTTTGAGTTCGGGGCGCCACTCGCAGGCACACCAATCCTCGCGCAGCTGACAGGCCGGACAGCGGGCCAGAGTGCCGCCACGGGCAAGAAACGGTCGGGTAGAGATACTCTTGCGCCAGGCCCGCAGGCGGTTGACGGCGTGATCAGGAACAGGCTTCATCTAGGTTCACAACTGGAGTCAAAACAGGAACGGCAGCGGTGCCAACATGTCACGGCGCCACAGGGCGCGATAACAGGGGGACTGCCGGAAAAGCGCAAGATTGTACCGAGTTACGCGCTGGCGGAACAGCAATCCCTGCCCTTTTCGCCAGACACTGCGCCAACTCCTCTTGTCTTACGACTCCTGACAGCTGCGCAGCAGCTCCAGCAACAGGCTGCCATCGCGCAGCGCCTTGTGCACCTGCACCGAGGTGGGCTTGGTGGGATCTTCGTAGAAGTGGGTGGATTCAATCTGCAGCCGAACCAGATATTCGGCGGGCAACTGGCTGGCCAGCGACTGGTGCAGCATGGGGAACAGCAGCCGATCGGCACGGGTGATCTCGCCCCCCAGCAGCAGCTTGCCCGGATTAAGCAGGCAGATGAGGTTGGATAGCACCTTGGAGAGGCGGCCCGCCGCCTGATGGAGAATATCCTGACAGAGGCTGTTGCCCGCCAGCGCCAGCTCGCACAGCTCGCGGATGGTAACGCTCTCGGGCAAGTCGTGCTCCTGCATCCGCTCGCGCAGATCCCGGTATTGCGCCTCCAGCGCCTGATTGGTCACCAGGGTACAGGCGCAGCCAAAGCCGCCGCAGTAGCAGCGCTGGCCATAGGGCTCGAGCTGCAGGTGGCTGAGATCACCGAGCAGCGCATTCTCGCTCTCGATAAGCTGGCCATTGACCACCATGCCAACCCCGATGTCGTTGTGGACAAACACCAGCACCGCATCGGCGCAATTTTTGGCGGCCCCCCACTCCCGCTCTGCCTGGATCCAGGTGCGCACATCACCACTCACCAGCACAGGTACCGAGAACACCTCCTGCAAGGTCGGCCCAAGCGGCCAGTTGCGCAGATCATAGAAGGGGAAATGTTTGACCATACCGGAGTGACGCTCTACCTGTCCGGGTAGACAGAGAGCGATACAGGCCAGATTGAGGGACTTTCTCGGCAAGAACCCCTGGATCGCATGTACTAAGCTGCCCAGCAGGTCGTTACGCTCAAGCTCGGTAAAGAGATGGCGATGGCGGGCCAGGGAGCGGCCTGAAAAGTCGAACAGCGCCATATCCACGTAACCACGACCAAGACGCATGGAGAGAAACTGGAAGCGGCGCTCGTTAATACGCAGCAGGGTCTGACGACGGCCGCGCCCCACCGAACTTTCACCACAGGTCACCACCAGACCCCCATCGAGCAGTTCCCTGGTGATCTTGGTGATACTGGCTGGCGAGAGGCCGGTCAGGCGGGAGAGATCGGTGCGCGACAGCTCCTTGTGCTCCTCCAGACTGGCATAGACCAGGCCATAGTTGAGCTGACGGATCAAATCGATACTGCCTTTCACGATCTCATTCATAGGGTATGGATTAAGGGCTGAAACTGGGGCCACCGATTTTCACACATTATTGCTCGATCCCCAAATAAAGCGCGGTCTGAACCGGGGTTCAGACCGCATTGTTGAGTGAATATCATCGAGATGGTCGGGCTCAATAACGGAACTGGGAGACCAGTTTGCGCAATTTGTCACCGGTATTGGCCAGATCGCGGGTGGTGCTATTGGACTCCATGGCTGCATCGGTCAGCTCGCTGACTATCTGCTGAATGGCTACCAGGTTCTTGTTGATCTCCTCCGACACCGCGTGCTGCTCTTCGGCAGCGGTAGCGATCTGAATATTCATGTCGTTGATGGTACTGACCGCCATCACCATGCTGTCGAGGGAGCTGGCAATATGGCTCGCCTCCTGCACTGTCTCCTGACTGCGATCCTCGCTCGCCTGCATCACATCCACCGCCTGCTTCACCCCCCCTTGCAAGCGCTGGAGCATCTCATTGATCTCCTTGGTGCTCTGCTGGGTACGACCGGCCAGCGAACGCACCTCGTCCGCCACCACCGCAAAACCGCGGCCCTGCTCGCCCGCCCGAGCAGCCTCGATCGCCGCATTCAGCGCCAACAGGTTGGTCTGTTCGGCAATGCCGCGAATAACCTCGACCACAGAACCAATCTTGGCGGTCTCTTGGGCCAACTGTGCGATGACGCCAGCCGCGGTATGCACCTCCCCCACCAGTCGGTTGATGCTGTTGATAGCCGTGCTGACCACACCACGAGCGGCGTCCGATTCACGGGCTGCATCACTGGTTGCCGTCGCCGCGTTGGAAGCACTGGCCGCCACCTCCTGGGCAGTGGAGCTCATCTCGGTCACCGCAGTCACCACCTGATCGGTTTCCCGGCTATGGCCATGCATCTGCTGGTCATAGTGCTCGCTCAGATGGTGCAGCTTGTCAACAGCGGTGAAGAGATGGTTACTGGTCTCGCCAACCTGACTCACCACCGACTGGATCCGCTCGACAAAGCGGTTGAAGGCGCTGGCCAGCTGGCCAATCTCATCGTCGCTCAGCACCTTGAGGCGCTGGGTGAGATCCCCGTCACCATTGGCAATATCGTTCAATGCCAGCACGGCATCAGCCAGCGGCTTGGTAACCCGATTCCCCACGATCACGGTCGCCGCCAGGGTGACACCCAGGATCAGCAAGATCACCAGCACACTGCTCTGCAGCGACTCGTGCATATTGCTTTCGCGCTCGGCGCGCAGGGCCGCCAGCTCGTTGTCGATGTCATCGATATAGAAACCGGTACCGATAACCCACTGGTATTTGTCGAGCGCAATGTTGTAGGCGAGCTTGGGAGCATCACGACCAATGGAAGGTTTGGCCGTCCAGTACTCGGCAAAGCCATCCCCCTGACGGGCCACCTTGATAATGTCCTGGATCAGCAACTTGCCCTTGGCATCCTTGTCGTTCCAGCGATTTTTTCCCTCCAGCTCGGCACGGGTAGGCAGCAATATGGTATTGCCCTCGAAGTCATAGACAAAGAAATAGCCATCGCTGCCGTAACGCAACGGCCTGAGCAGCTCTTTGACCTTCTGACGATTTTCCGGAGAATCCGGCTGTGCATAAACGGCATCGACGGCGGTTTTGGCCATCATGATGTAACTGCTGAGCAGCGCTTTACGCTCCTTGATGGCATTCTCCCTCGCCACCACCAGCTCAGACTCCAGGTCGCTCTTGGAGACCATGTAGTTACTTAGATTGACCACCAGGGCCATCAGCAGCACGGGTACTGCACCCAATAACAGGATTTTCTGTTTTAGCGTCATCTTTCACATCCTTGCAGCTGTTTTTATTGGAATTCCTTGCTTACCCATCAGTATAGGTGCTGGCAGGGCGAGCCCAGCTTTCGTTACAATTCCCTTAAACAAATCGGCCAGAACGTGAAAATCATGAATCTTTGTCCTTGCGGCTCAACCCTTTCTCTCGAATTGTGCTGTGGCTTACGTCACAGTGGCGCGGTGGCTGACACCCCGGAGCAGCTGATGCGCTCGCGCTACAGTGCTTTTGTGCTTGGTCTGGGGGAGTATCTGGTCTATAGCTGGCACCCGGCCCACCTTGGCGGTCTCACCGCCGAAGAGCTTTCACGCATCGAAACCCGCTGGGATGGTCTCGAAATCATCGCCAGCCAGGGCGGCCCGGAGGATGAAACCGGGATGGTGGAGTTCAAAGCCTGGTTTCTGGAAGGGAATGAGCGTCACTGCCTCCATGAGCGCTCTCGCTTCGTGCGTTATCAGGGCCGCTGGGTCTACACCGAGGGAGAGCAGGATCCGGCGCCCCTCAAGGCGGGGCGCAACGATCCCTGCCCCTGTGGCAGCGGCAAAAAACACAAAAAGTGCTGCGGCTGACCCCTAACACACCCACCAGACTCGTCAAACAGTGACAAGGGGCATCCGATGCCCCTTTTTTGTGCCTGTTATTCGCCACCAGCCCACAAACCGATGCGATAACAAGCGTGACAAATGTCACATAATGCTCATTAACGCGCGAGCAAATGAGCGTTTGCGAGCGCAAATTTGGCCCATATCAAACATTTCCACTCAGAAGTAGGCCACACTGGCCTCATCTGGAAGAGATGAGACGGGCAACAATGAAAAGAATAACTACACAAGTCGTCATCATAGGCGGCGGTGCCACAGGGGCCGGCATCATGCGCGATTGCGCACTGCGCGGCATCGACTGCATCCTGCTCGAGCGCGATGATATCGCCGCCGGCACCACCGGCCGCAACCACGGCCTGCTCCATTCCGGTGCCCGCTACGCGGTGACGGATCAGGAGTCCGCCCGCGAATGCATCCAGGAAAACCGCATCCTCAAGCGGATTGCCAGCCACTGTGTAGAGGACACGGGCGGCCTCTTCCTCACCCTGCCGGAAGATGACATCAATTTCCAAACCACCTTTATGGATGCCTGCGCCCTGGCCGGTATCGAAACCCGCCAGCTCGATCCCGGTGAAGCCCTGCGCATGGAGCCCAACGCCAACCCGGCGATGATCGGCGCCATCCATGTACCGGACGGTACGGTCGACCCGTTCCGCCTCGCCGCAGCCAACGTGCTGGACGCCAAAGAGCATGGCGCCCGCATTTTCACCCACAGCAAGGTACTGGGACTCTTGCGCACGCAAGATCGGGTGCACGGGGTCAAGGCCATCAACACCCGCACCGGCGAAGCGTTCGAGGTGGAGTGTCAGGAGGTGATCAACGCCGCTGGCATCTGGGGCCAGCAAATTTGCGAATACGCCGATCTCGGCATCCGCATGTTCCCTGCCAAGGGATCCCTGCTCATTATGGATTACCGCATCAACCAGCTGGTGCTCAACCGCGCCCGCAAACCGGCGGATGCGGACATTCTGGTGCCGGGCGATACCATCTCCCTCATCGGTACCACGTCGAGTCGCATCGATTACAACAAGATTGACCAGCTCACCGTCGAACCCGAAGAGGTCGAGGTGCTGCTGCGCGAAGGTATCAAGCTCGCCCCCATCATGGCCCGCACCCGTCTGCTGCGCGCCTACGCCGGGGTACGCCCGCTGGTGGCGGTGGACGGTGACGACACCGGCCGCAACATCAGCCGCGGTATCGTGCTGCTGGATCACGCAGAGCGCGACGGTCTCAAGGGCTTCAACACTATCACCGGCGGCAAGCTGATGACCTACCGCCTGATGGCGGAATGGGCCACCGATCTGCTGGCCAAGAAACTCGGTAACAACAAACCCTGCCAGACCGCCGAGCTGAGCCTGCCCGGCTCGCGGGATCCGGAGAAGGTCTCCGCTCCCGGTCTCTCGGTGCCGGTCGAAGGCTCCGCCCAATACCGCCACGGCGAGCGGGTCATCGCCTTCTTCCGTGACAATCCCAAGGCCAACGCCCTGATCTGCGAGTGCGAAATGGTCACCGCAGGTGAAATCGAATACGCCCTGCGCGAGCTGGATGTGGACAACCTCATCGATCTGCGCCGCCGCACCCGTCTGGGCATGGGCCCCTGTCAGGGCGAGCTCTGCGCCTACCGCGCCGCCGGTCTGATGCAGGAGTACGGCAAGGCCGACGGTCGCCAGGCCTGCGTCATGCTGCGCCAGTTCCTCGAGGAGCGTTACAAGGGAACCCGCCCCGTCCTGTGGGGCGATGCCTTGCGCGAGGCCGAGTTCACCTACTGGATCTACGAAGGGCTGTTTGGCCTGGGGGAATGGACGGCGCCACAGCTGGTCGCCGATACCCCACGCGACCCAACCAGCGAGACCACTCACAAGGAGAGCCGTCATGAAGTTTGACAATATCGTTATCGGCGGTGGCATGGCGGGACTCTCGGCTGCCCTGCGGCTGGTGGAGGCGGGCCAGAAGACCCTGCTGATGGCCTCCGGCCAGAGTGCCCTGCACTTCTCCTCCGGCTCGGTAGATCTGCTCGAAAGCGAGGGGGATCCCCGCGCTGCGCTGCCTGCCTTTATGGCAGCCCATCCGGATCACCCCTACAGCAAGGTGGGGATGCAAAATATCGAAGCGAGTCTGGCCGATCTGCAGCGCCACTGCGCCGAGCAGGGATTGCCGCTGGTTCGCCACGACACCAATCACCAGCGCCTGACTCCCATCGGTACCCTCAAGCGCACCTGGCTCTCCCCCGATACCTGTGCCTGCGTCACCGATGCGCCGATCCCGGACGTACTGCTGCTGGCCACTCTCGAAGGCTTTCGCGACTTTCATCCGGCACTGGCGGCGGCCAATCTGGCGACCCATCCGCGCTTCGCCCACTGCCGCATTCTGACTGGCGAGATCCGCCTGCCCCAGCTGGCCGAATTCAGCCGCAATCCCCATGAGTTTCGCTCTGCCGACATCGCGCGCCTGTGTGACAAGCACCATCTGGTGGCCGATTTGGCCAGCGAGATCAGTCGAATGGTGCAGGAGAGCGGCGTGCCCGACTGCCGCCATATCGTGCTACCAGCCTGCCTGTCGCTGGGGCTGGTTGGCCCGCGTCTGGCGGAGCTGGAGCAACGTACCGGCTGCACCATCAAGGAGGTGGCGACCATGCCGCCGTCGCTGATCGGGATGCGGATGCAGGAGGCGCTCAAGCGCCGCTTCATGGCCCTTGGCGGCACTTTCCTCACCAGCGAGCGGGTGCTGGGCGCCCGTTACGAGGGGGATCGGGTGGTCGGCGTACACACCCAGAATGGCGATGATCAGCTGTTTGAAGCGGACAACTTCGTGCTCGCCTCCGGCAGCTTCTTTAGCCGCGGTCTGGAGTCCCGTCTGCGCGGCATTCGCGAACCCATCTTCGATGCCGATGTGCTGAGTCTGGAGGAGCGCGACGCCTGGGCCGGTCGTCGCCTGTTCGACCACCACCCCTTTATGGGTTTCGGAGTCAAGACCGACGACAAGCTGCGTGTGCTGCGTGGCGGCAAGCCGCTCGCCAACCTCTACGGCGCCGGCAGCGTGCTGGCTCACTATGACCCCATCAAGGAGGGGTCAGGTTCAGGTGTCGCCGTTGCCACCGGCTGGCAGGCCGCCGGCCATATTCTGGGCGCCGCCCAATGATTTATTTGTCCCATATCCCGTGCCTTCACACCCTACGGGAGGAGAACTGACATGCTACTGGATCACGCCAACCAAACTTTCGATCAGTGCATCAAATGCACCGTCTGTACCGCCTACTGCCCGGTGGCCAAGGCCAACCCCGCCTACCCCGGCCCGAAACAGGCGGGCCCGGATGGCGAGCGGCTGCGGATCAAGAGCCCGGAGCTCTTTGACAGCGCCCTCAAGCACTGCACCAACTGCAAGCGCTGCGAAGTAGCCTGCCCGAGCGGGGTGCGCATCGGTGACATCATTGCCAAGGCCAAGCATCAGTACAGCGGTTTCAAACCGGGGATCCGCGAGTTCGTACTCTCCCACACCGATCTGATGGGCAGCATGTCTACCCTGATGGCGCCGGTGGTCAACTTCACCACCGGCCTCAAGCCGATGAAGCTGGTGCTGGACAAGGCGCTGGGGGTCTCATCCCACCGTGATCTGCCCAAATACTCCCAGGGCACCTTCCGCGGCTGGTACAAGAAGCAAAAAGAAGCGCAGGCCCGTTATGAGCGCCAAATAGCCTATTTCCACGGCTGCTATGTCAACTACAACCATCCTCAGCTTGGCAAGGAGCTGGTGCAGGTGCTCAACGCCATGAACATCGGCGTGCAGTTGCTGGAGCGGGAGAAGTGCTGCGGCGTACCGCTCATTGCCAACGGCTTCATGGACAAGGCCAAGCAGCAGGCGGCCTTCAACATCAAGCAGATGGAGAACTCCCTGCTGGGTAACGAGATGCCGCTGCTGGCTACCTCCTCCACCTGCGGCTTTACCCTGCGCGATGAATATCCCCACCTGCTGGAGCAGGACAACCATAAGGTGCGGGATCGCATCTCGCTGGTGACCCGCTTCCTGTGGAACGAGTTCTACAAGGGCAACAAACCGGCGATGAAGCCGCTCAATCTGCACATCGCCTACCACACCCCCTGCCACATGGAGAAGATGGGGGGCGTCATCTACACCCTCGAATTGCTGCGCGCCATTCCCGGGGTCAAGGTGACTGTACTGGAGTCCCAGTGCTGCGGCATCGCCGGCACCTACGGCTTCAAATCCGAAAACTACCAGACCAGCCAGACCATTGGCGAGGGGCTGTTTGATCAAATCAACCGCCTCTCCCCCGATCTGGTGATCACCGATTGCGAGACCTGCAAATGGCAGATCGAGATGAGCACCAGCTTCCGCTGCGAGCATCCCATTCATCTGCTGGCCCAGGCTCTGGCATAAGATGAGCGTGACCATATCCGCTGGTGTAAACCCCGAAGCCGGGGTATTCGTTGGTTCACCACCATGCCTTTGGGGCTGCAACCCAAACAGTATCTGATCACGATAAGACCTGAGAGGAGCCGGCATTGCCGGCTTCTCTCATTGATGTTGCCGACCATCTCGCCCATCGGCGGAACGCCCGGCCCGTACAGACTGTAACCGACAGCCCTCTCAAAAAAAGAATATTTATTCATTTATTATTTTTATACCCATAAATAGATAATTGATATGACAGATAACCCTGCATGCCTTGCCAAATAACACAGGCATACCTCAGGTGTCGCTCCGTCCCGCCACAGAGACTCATTACACTTCCAATATTCTGACTTTCTTAATAATTTAACCGGGATCTCATTTCTGTCTGTTGGTGCTCTCGGTAATTGATCTAGCGCAAGCCCCCCTCTGATAAATCATCATTCTTTTTACCCATTTGGTAATATCCAACTCGAGCAATCGCATAAAAACATGGGTTTTATTCACTAATAACAATGAAGCGGCCTGCCTGCTCCTGCTTGGCGGGGGCGAACCAATGCCCACATCCAGGATGGAACTGTCAGGTCTGGCAATGAGATCGATTAGGGAGTGATGATCGTGAGTTCACGCAACAGACAGATCAAGCTGGGCCTCGCCGCCCTGCTGCTGACTACCAGCCTTGGCACCAGCGGCTGGGCACAGGCAGCCGATGACACGCAACCCAAAGGCAAGATCGAGGCGCGCAGCGAGCTGTTCGCCAAGGATCACGCCGATCAGTTCACCAGCTGGCAAGCCACCAGCGAAAGCAAGGAACGCACCGATGCGCTGGCGGAAGATCCCAACATGGTGGTGCTGTGGGGCGGTTACCCCTTCGCCAAGGATTACAACAAGCCGCGCGGTCACTTCTATGCCCTGACCGATGTGCGCGAAACCCTGCGCACCGGCGCCCCGAAAACAGCCGAAGATGGCCCCCTGCCCATGGCCTGCTGGAGCTGCAAAGGCCCGGATGTGGCCCGCGTCATCGACGAGCAGGGTGAGGATGGCTACTTCAAAGGGATGTGGGCCAAGGGCGGCCCCGAGATCGTCAACACCATCGGCTGCGCCGACTGCCACGACACCGCCTCGAAGGAGTTCAAGGAGGGTAAACCGGCCCTGCACCTCTCCCGTCCCTATGCCGATCGGGCCATGACAGCCATCGGCAAGCCGTTCAAGGAGCAGGGGCGCTTTGATCAGCAGTCCCAGGTGTGCGGCCAGTGCCACGTGGAGTACTACTTCAGCGGCCCCACCAAGGCGGTCAAATTCCCCTGGGACAAGGGCACCACGGTGGAGCAGATGGAGGCCTATTACGATGAAATCGGCTTTGCCGACTGGACCCATGCCCTCTCCAAAACCCCCATGCTCAAAGCCCAGCACCCCGAGTACGAAACCTGGCGCGCCGGCATTCACGGCCAGAACAACGTCGCCTGTGTCGATTGCCATATGCCCAAGGTGCAGAACGAGCAGGGCAAGGTCTACACGGATCACAAGGTGGGCAACCCCTTCGATCGTTTCGAGCAGACCTGCCGCAACTGCCACACCCAGAGCAAGGAGATGCTGCAGGGGATCGTCAAGCAGCGCAAAGAGGCGGTGATCGAGACCAAGCTGAAGGTCGAGAAGCAGCTGGTACACGCCCACTTTGAAGCCAAGGCGGCCTGGGATGCTGGCGCCACCGAGGCAGAGATGAAGGATATTCTGCAGGACATCCGTCACGCCCAGTGGCGCTGGGACTACGCCATCGCCTCCCACGGGGTGCAGATGCACGCCCCCGAAGTGGCCCTCAAGGTACTTGGCAGCGCGCTGGATAAAGCCGCTGACGCCCGCACCAAGCTGGCGCGCCTGTTGGCCAGCAAGGGGATCAGCCACGAAATCGCCATCCCCGACATCTCCACCAAGGAGAAAGCACAAGCGGCCCTTGGCATGGATATGAAGCAGTTCAACAGCGACAAGGCCCAGTTCCTCAAGACCACGGTCCCCGCCTGGGATGCCGAGGCCAAAGCGGCCGGACGGCTGGCACAGTAACGGCGCCTGCGGGCCCGGCCAAACCTGGCCCGCAATGGATGGAGGCTTCCTATGGGTAATTTAACGATGGATTTATTACGACTGATGCTGATGGCAGCCATGCTGCTCACCAGCCTGCAGGGTCAGGCGGCCGAGTCGGCAGCAGCCCCTGTTCCAGCTACACATGAGGTGGAATTTTTACGCAATCCCGACAAGGCCTGTACCGACTGTCACAAGGAGCAGAGCGAAGGGATGCACGGCAAGCATGGTCAGGCGACCAATCCCAACAACCTTAAACAGGTGACCTGCACCAACTGCCACGGCCAGCCCTCCCCCCAGCACAGGGAAGGGGTCAAGGATGTGATGCGCTTCAGCCACAGCCTGAAGGATAAAGAGAGCATCAAGCTTTATCCCATCAGCGAGCAGAACGGGGTCTGCATGAGCTGCCACGAGCCCAAAGAGCTTCGCGAGACGCTCTGGGCCCACGATGTGCACGCTACCAAGCTCACCTGCACCAGCTGCCACCAGCTGCATCCGGTCAAGGAGCCCATGGTGGGGCTACCGGAGAAGTCCCGCATCAAGCTCTGCGTCGACTGCCACAGCAAGCAGCATGAGGCCAGCAAGGCCCGGCAGGAGCAGTCCAAACCGGCTACCGGCAAGGAGGCATCATGAGCTGCTCTCGCCGTGACTTTATGGCGGGCATGGGCGCGGGGGCCCTTATCATGATGACGGGGCCGACTCGTTCCCTTGCTACCCCCCTCGCCCACAGCCAGACCATCGACGGGATCCGCTATGGCATGATCCACGATGAGACGGCCTGCATCGGCTGCACCGCCTGCATGGATGCCTGCCGGGAGGTCAACAAGGTGCCGGAAGGGGTCTCGCGCCTCGAGATCATCCGCTCAGGCCCGGTCGGTGAATTTCCCGACGCCGAGTACCGCTTCTTTCGCAAGTCCTGCCAGCACTGCGACAACGCCCCCTGCGTACACGTCTGCCCGACCGGTGCCTCCCATATCCGCAAGGAGGATGGCATCGTCGACGTCAACCCGGATCTCTGCGTCGGTTGCATGTATTGCCTGGCCGCCTGCCCCTATCAGGTGCGCTTTATCAACCCGGTCACCCGAGTGGCGGACAAATGCGACTTTTGCCGCAAGACCAACCTGGCGGCGGGCAAGGAGCCAGCCTGCGTGGAGTCCTGCCCCACCAAGGCGCTGGTGTTCGGTAATCTGGATGATCCGGACAGCCCCATCGCCAAACGGCTGGTGAAAGAGACCACCTATCGCTACAAGCAGGCACTCGGCACCTCGCCCAAGATGTACCGCGTGCCCAAAGGGGAGATAACGTCATGACCATACAAGCGGCATTTCACTTCCCCTCGCTGGTGTGGGGATTTGCCCCATCGCCATCTACCGCAGTAACAGAAGGAGGAATGGATCATGTTGCATGACGCATTTCACTTCCCCTCTCTGGTATGGGACTGGCCCATCGCCATCTATCTCTTTCTGCTCGGCATCTCCGCCGGGGCCACCACCCTCTCGGTGCTGCTGCGCCGCAAGGGGGCAGGCAGCGAGAGCGGCATCATCAAGGCGACCGCCATTCTGGCGCCAGCGAGCGTGATCCTGGGGTTACTGATCCTTATCTTCCATCTGGCCCGCCCCTGGACCTTCTGGAAGCTGATGTTCCACTACCAGTTCGACTCAGTGATGTCGATGGGGGTCATGCTGTTTCAGCTCTATATGGCGGTGCTGTTCGCCTGGCTGGCGGTGGTGTTTCACACCGAGATCGAGACAATGCGCAGCCGGTTGCTGAAAGAGAAGTTCGCATTTGTGGATGGGCTGATTGGCTTGCTCGCCCGCATCGAACGGCTGCTGGCGCCGCTCTTGCTGCTGCTTGCCGTGCTGCTGGGGGCCTACACTGGCTTTCTGCTCTCGGCACTCAAGACCTATCCGCTCTTGAACAACCCGGTGCTGCCGGTGCTGTTTCTGGTCTCGGGCATCAGCTCCGGCATCGCCTCTACCATCTTGCTGGCGGTCACCCTGTTCAAGGAGAACCACCACAGCCAGGGGGTAAGTTTTGTGCATCGCTTCGAGCGGCCGGTACTGGCGGTGGAGGTGTTGCTGCTGGTCTGCTTCTTTACCGGCCTCTACTTCGGTGGCGGCCAGAAAGAGGTGGCGATGTGGGGGGCCATCGGCAGCGGCTTCTGGGCTCAGGTGTTCTGGATAGGGGTGGTGGGGATCGGCATGCTGCTGCCCCAACTGCTGGCCCTGCTGACCCCGGCGCCCCTGCGGGAGCGCAATGGCCATCTGGTGCTGGTCTGCAGCCTGACCCTGGTGGGGATCCTGCTGCTGCGCTACTTCGTGCTCTATGCCGGCCAGATGACGGTCGTGTAACCGTATACTCACCGGCGCCAGCCACCTTCGGGTGACTGGCGCTTATTTGTTGCGATGAGTTGTTGCGATTGATTGTTGCCAGAAATGTGGATGCTATTCCCCAGCGCCGGTACGGTGCAGACGCTGCGGCATAACATAGACAAATGATTGACTGGAGGTTGTGTGCTGGCGGAGCTCGGCTATCTCTCACTGTTGCTGGCGACCGGGCTCGCCCTGCTGCAAGGCACCTTGCCCTGGCTGGGATTGTGGCTCGCCTCACGCCCGCTGCTCGGCTGCGCAAAACCGTTGGCCCTCTTGGTCGCGCTCCTGCTGTTGACCGCCCTGCTGCTGCTCGCCAGCTGCTTTGGCCAAGATGATTTCACCGTCAGCTATGTGGCCCAGCACGCCAACAGTGCCCTGCCCCTGGGCTTCAAGCTGGCGGCGGTATGGGGGGGCCACGAGGGCTCCATGCTCTTTTTCGTCTTTGCGTTGGGGCTGTGGGGCGCTCTGGTGGCCCTTTGCTCCAAGCGGGTCGATCCGCTTATTACAACCCGGGTATTGGCCATCATGGGGCTGATCGTCGGGCTGTTCGGCCTCTATACCCTGATCTTCTCCAGCCCGTTTGACCGCCAGTTCCCGGGGCCGCTGGAGGGGCGCGATCTCAACCCCATGCTGCAGGATATCGGCCTCATCATCCACCCGCCCCTGCTCTATCTCGGTTACGTCGGCTTTGCGGTCAACTTCGCCTTCGCCATGGCGGCGCTCCATTCGGGCAGACTGGATGGCGCCGTGGCCCACTGGAGTCGCCCTTGGGCGCTCGGCTCCTGGGTCTTTCTCACCGCCGGCATAGTGCTGGGCTCCTGGTGGGCCTATTACGAGCTCGGTTGGGGCGGCTGGTGGTTCTGGGATCCGGTGGAAAACGCCTCTCTCTTGCCCTGGCTGCTGGGCACTGCCCTGCTGCACGCCCTGATTGTCTGCGAGAAGCGCGGCGCTTACGGCCACGCCGTGCTGTTGCTCTCCATCTTCACCTTCGCCTTGAGCCTGCTCGGCACCTTTGTGGTGCGCTCCGGGGTGCTCACCTCGGTGCACGCTTTTGCGGTGGACCCCAGCCGCGGCCTCACCCTCTTGTTGCTGCTCGGCTTGCTATTGACCAGCGCCCTCACCCTGTTTGCCCTGCGGGCGGATATTCGCGCCCCCTATGCCCGCTTTGGCTTCTTGTCAAAAGAGGGGCTGCTCGGCGCCACCATCCTGCTGCTCTGCGTGGCCTGCGCCAGCGTGTTGCTCGGCACCTTCTACCCCATGGTGTTCCAGTCGCTCCATTTGGGCTCGCTCTCGGTGGGCGCCCCCTATTTCAATACCATCTTCGTGCCGCTGGCCCTTTGCCTGATGGTGCTGATGACCCAACTGCCGCGCCTGCGCTGGCAGCTGCTTGCCGCAGGTTCCCGACTCAACACTTTGTTGCCGCCACTGTTTGGCCTGCTTGGTGGCGGGCTGCTTAGCCTTGCCTATCTGGAACAGGGATCGTTTTCCGCTAGCTGGAGCGGTATCCTCGCCAATATGGTGAGCCTCTGGCTGATGGCCAGCCTGTTGCTCCCGCTCTTGCAACTGACGTCGCGGCGTGAGCTCACCCTCAATCGGTTCGGCAGCCTGCTGGCCCACCTCGGGGTGGCGGTGTGCGCCCTCGGCATCGCTCAGGTGAGTCACCACAGTCAGGAGGGGGGCGCGGTACTCGCCGCAGGCCAGCCCTATCGGCTCGGCGCCTTCGAGTTTCGCTATGAGGGGAGCGAGCCCATCATCGGCCCCAACTACACCGCCGAGCGCATCACGCTTAGCGTGCACAAGGACGGTAAAGAGGAGGCGCGGCTGACGCCGGAGCGGCGTCACTACAGCGTGCGCACCATGAACATGAACGAGCCCGGGATCAAATGGGGAATGCTCGGCGATCTCTACGTGGTGCTTGGCGAGAAGATGGGACCCGGCGCCTATGCCATGCGACTGCACTACAAGCCGCTGGTACGCTGGATCTGGCTCGGCGGCCTGTTGATGATGGCGGGTGGCACCCTGCGCCTGCTCGCCCGCCGGCCGCTGCTGGCTAGCCATCCTGCGCCAACTACCGCCCCCTACCCTCGGCTTGAACAGGAGTCCTTATGAACGCTCGTTTGCGCCTGTTCGTGCCACTCGTGCTCACCCTGGGGCTCGGTGCCCTGCTCTGGCTCGGCCTTGGCAACAACCCCTACAGCCAGGATGAGGCCATCGCCGGCCGCACTCTGCCTGCCTGGCAGAGTGATGATCTGCTTGGCGGCGCCCCCATCCACACCGCGGCGCTCAAGAGGGAGCCCTTCGTGCTCAACGTCTGGGCCAGCTGGTGCCCCAACTGCCGCGCCGAGCATCCGCTGCTGGGTGAGCTGGCCAGCGCCGTGCCCCTCTATGGCCTCAACTACCGGGACAAGGGGGACGCCGCCCGCGCCTGGCTCACCGAGGCGGGCAACCCCTACCGCACCGTGCTGGCCGACCCCGACGGCCGACTGGCCCTTGAGCTCGGCGTCTACGGCACGCCGGAGACCTATCTCTTTGCCGGCGACGGCACCCTGCTGACCCGCCATACCGGCCTGCTCACCCGCGAGATCTGGCAACGCCAGTTTGCCCCCCTGCTTGCAAAGGCCCGCAGCAACAGCGCCAGCCAGCCCGAAGTGGAAAGAGCAGTGGAGAGAGAAGTAAAGAGACAAGTGCAGGAGAGCAAGCCATGAGCCGCCTCGGCCACGCCCTGATCGCGCCGCTCTTGCTGGCCTTGAGCTTCGGGGCCCTTGCCAGCGGGGTCGATACCTATCAGTTTCGCCACCCCGAGCTGCAAAATCGGGCGCAAGAGCTGGCCCGCGCCCTGCGCTGCCCCCAGTGCCAGAACCAGAATCTGGTGGAATCCAACTCCCCCATCGCCCGGGATCTGCGGCTCGAGGTCTACCGCTGGGTGGACGAGGGGCAGTCTGATGAGCAGGTGATCGCCCGCATGACGGAGCGCTTCGGCGATTTCGTCCGCTACGATCCCCCCTTCAAGCGCAGCACGGCGCTGCTGTGGGGCGGCCCCGCCCTCTTGCTGTTGCTGGCGCTCCATCGCCTGCGCAGAAGCCTGCATCGTCAGCAACCGGCGCGGGTACCGCTTATTGGCGACAGAGCCGAGGGGATGCTCGCCCACGACCCCAGGGCCGAGCTGAACCGGCTGATCATGGCCGAGCAGCAGGCGGGGCTTGCACCCCACAGCCGCCTCTACCGGGAGCTGGAGCTGGCCCGCCTCGCCAACACCACCCCAACCGCCGAGCAGGCCCTGCGCGAGCGGCTGGCCAAGGATCGCACCGCCCGTCCGCTGCCCTGGCTGCGGTCATGGATACTGCTTGGGGCCCTGTTGCTGGCGCTGATGGCGGGCATTTATGCCGGCACCGGCCGCTATCAGGCGTGGCAGGCTTATCAGTCGCGCACCGATCCGCTGGCGGGATTGAGCCCGCGGGATCTGCAGGACAAGGAGCTGGGCGCCCTGCACCAGCGCCTGCAAACCAACCCCGCCGATCTCGACAGCTGGGCGGCGCTGGGCCAGCTCTATCTCTATCGGGGCGAATATGACAACGCCCTGCTCGCCTACCAGCGTCTCGCTCTGCTGGAGGGGGGCGCCAGCGCGGCGACTCAAGCCGCGCAAGCCACCGTGCTCTACTATCAGGCGGGCCAGCAGCTGACTCCCGAGGCAACCCGCCTGCTGGAGAGCGCCCTCAAGCAGGACGCGGGGGAAGTGAGCGCCCTGATGCTGCTCGCCTCCGATCACTTTCTGCATGGCCGCTACAACCAGGCCATTGTGCTGTGGCAGCAACTGCTCGATGGCGAGCGCCCTCGCATCAACCGGGCCGCGCTGATTGAGGCGATCCAGACGGCAAGCATAATGGGCGGGTAACCCATTGATTGAAATAGGGTAATCGTGGTGATATGGCGCCGCGACCACGCAAGTGGTTCAGCACTCTCTTTCAATAGACAAGGATGTCTGGATGCAACTCACCCTGTTAAACGACTCGGGCAAATTCGATGGGCTCGATGACACCATTAGGCACGTTTTTGCCGAGACGGCGCACAAATTGAATGCCTTGTTCGATCTCTCCCAACTGGATGTCACCTTCAGCCCTTTTGTCGAAGGGGATGCTCCCGATTCGGGTATCGGTGGCTGGGCCATCAACATGTATCGGGTAGAACTCCAGCTTGATCTGGAACGGCCTGATATCAAAGAGGTGATCATCACCGAATTGCCTGCCGTGCTGGCCCACGAAGTCCACCATATAGTGCAAAAGAAGAACAAGGTGGAAGCAGAAACACTGGCCGAGACCCTGATTTTTGAAGGGCTGGCCTGCTACTTTGAGCAGAGGTTCAATGGTGGCACACTCCCCTCGCTGTTCAAGGAGTCTCATCACCATGACTGGCAATCGCTCCTGGCAGAGATGACACCCCATCTATCCAGCAAGCAGTTCAACTATTTAGACTTTTTCTACTGCCGTGATAACCGGCCATTTCCCAAATATGCCGGTTACTGGGTGGGGTTCAATCTGGTGGCCAGCTATCTGGCCAAAAGCGGCCTGAATGAAATAGAGGTCATGGGCCTACCCGCCGAAGCGTATTTCAATTAACACGCCTTCACACTGTTCGTGGCGATTACAGAGCACAAATCCGGAGAGAAGCTCATGATCCCCATTCGCTGCAAAGCCGTCTCCGGCGTTGCCCTTACCACTGTTGATGGCGAAACAAAATTGCTGGTGATGAAACGGGTCAAGGGGGGCTTCTGGTGCCATGTGGCGGGCACGGTGGAGGCGGGTGAAACCGGCTGGCAGACCATTATTCGGGAGTTTGGCGAAGAGACGGGGCTCAGGGTCACCGAACTCTACAACGGCCAGTATCTGGAGCAGTTCTACGATGCCGCCTTGAATACGGTGGAGGTGGTACCGGTCTTTGTGGTCTATTGCCCGCCCAATCAGGCGGTGACCCTCAACGATGAGCACACCGAATACCGCTGATGTTCCCTGGCCGAAGCCAAGGCGCTGGTGAATTTCCCCGGCCAGAAGGCGCTCTACGACCATATCTGGCACCATTTTGTCGACAATGCTCCCTCTCCCCTGATGCGGGTCGATATCCGCTGACCGCGCACAACTTCCCCCTGTAAATGCAACACGCCCCCGGATGGGGGCGTGTTTTATCTAAAGCCAGCCAAGCGCTTTTGTTAGACCCCACCAATGGCCTACGGCCGCTCGCCAGCGGCCAGACGACGGTTGATATCGGCGATAACCGGGGCGATGTCGGCAAGGGTATCAATCACATAGTGCGCCCCCGCCGCCCGCAGTTTGGCCTCCGCCGGTGCGCGCCGGGCGGCGATCTCCGCCTCGCTCATGGCGACAAACTCGTCCCAGGTGGCGCCAAATTCGTTACCGGAAACCGACAATCCCACCGTCCACATGCCCGCGTTCAATCCTTCGCTGATACCCGGCACGGCGTCATCCACCTTGATGCAGCGATGCACGGCGCTGATTCCCAGCTCAATCACGTTGGCCAGCGCCATCCAGGGACCGGGGCGACCACCGGCTTTGAGGTCATCGGTGGCGACCCAGTGATCCGGCCGATAGCCGTGATCGGCCGCAGCAGGTACCAGCGCCTCCATCACAGGACGGGGATAACCGGAGCAGGAGCCGATTTTCATCCCCTTCACCCGCAGAGCATCCAGCACCGGCAGCACACCGGGGATGGGGTCGGCGAAGCGGGTCACCGCGGCAATCTGCAGCGGCATAAAGGTGTGATAAATGTGGTCCACCTCGGCGTGGCTCATGGGGTGGCCGAAGCGGGCCTGCCAGCGCGCATCCACCGAAGGCAGACGGCCCAACGCAGAGATATGATCCCACTTGCCAAGGCCCATGGGCTGGCGTGCTTCGTCCAGGGTCACAGCAAAGTCATAGGCGCGGGCGAAGGCCTCGACGAAGATGGAGGTGGGGGCGAAGGAGCCGAAATCAACGACGGTGCCGGCCCAGTCGAGGATCAGCGCCTCCACGTCGATGGTCGGGTCTACAGCAATCTGCAAGTCAGTCATGGTGGTGTTCCTGTTTCGGTGAAAGTGCGATCTCGCCAAGGGCGCGATCGAGAATGGTGATGGCGCGCACCAGATCGGCGCGGGCGATATTGAGCGGCGGCGAGAGCTGGATGACGTTCCCTTGGGAGACCTTGAAGCTGAGCCCCAGCTCCAGACAGCGGTAGAGCAGCCGCTCGGCGGCCTGGCTGTTGCGGGTGCGACTCTGATGATCGACCACCAGATCGAGTGCCCAGAGCAAACCGATACCCCGCACTTGCCCGATCAGCGGGTGACGCTCGGCAAGCGCCGCGAGCTCGGCCGCCATAAAACGGCCATCCTCCTGCGCTTTTGCCAGCAATCCAGCTTCGCGGATTGTCTCTATAGTGGCGAGGGCCGCCGCGCAGCCGATAGGGCTCTTCTCGTGGGTGTAGTGACCGAGCGAAATAGCTGCGGCCTGATTGAAACGGTCGCGGGTGATGAGCGCGGCAAACGGTACCACCCCGCCCCCCAACCCCTTGCCCAGACAGATGATGTCAGGCTCGATGCCAAACTCTTCAAAGCTGAACCAGTGGCCAGTGCGCCCCAGGGCGTTGGGGATCTCGTCGACGATCAGCAGCACCTTGTGGCGATCGCAGATCTCGCGCACCCGCTGCCAGTAGGCCTTCGAGGGCACCTGCACATCGGTGTTGCGGATAGGTTCGGCGATAAAGGCGCCGATCCCTCCCTCCTTCTCGATGACGTACTCCAGATAATCGGCGTAGTGCTGGTCATCCCCCTCCCCGCGATACCAGACGCCGCGATAACGGGTGGGCGGTGGAATGCGCTCCACGCCGGCCATCAGCGGGCCCATACCAGCGCGAAAACAGGCCTCGCCACCAACCGAGATGGCATCGAGGGAGGCGCCGTGAAAGGCATCCCACAGGGACACCACTTTGCTGTTGCCGGTGATGAAACGGGCAAGCTTCAGGGCAATCCCCACCACCTCGCTGCCGCCGGGGGCGAACAGCACCCGGTTGAGATCGCCGGGGGCCAGTTCAGCCAGGGTGCGGGCGCAGTCGATGGCAACCTGATGGGTGTAGCGGCGGGGTGCAAACGGCAGATTGGCGAGTTGCTGCTGCACCGCGGCCACCACCCTGGGGTGGCCGTGGCCCAGCTGATGGACGCTGTTGCCGTGAAAATCGAGGTAACGCTTGCCCGATACGCTGGTCAACCAGCTCCCCTGCGCCCCCTCGATCAAATCCAGACAGGGGGTGGAGAGTGCCTGATGGAGAAAGTAGCGGCTATCCTCCGCCAATCCCGCCTGCACCGCCTCGCTCTGGTCAGCCCACCAGCGCGCCCGCCCCTCGCCAAGGTTGATATCCCCTTCGCTATCGGCGCGGCCGCTGCCGTGCAGCTTATGGTCATGCAAATCGCGGCCACGCAGATCACGACCCTGAGCCAGCATGCTGGTCATCGCGCGTCCCCTTGCCAGTAGCAGGCGCTGGCCATGGCGGCGAGCAGAGCGCGCACCCGCCCCGGGGTCACATCACCGATATTGCCGATACGGAAGCAATCGGCCTGGGAGACCTTGCCCGGGTAGATAACAAAACCCTGTGCCTTGAGCCGCTGGTAGAAGTCGGCGAAGCGGTAGTCAGGGTGGGTCGGAGAGTAGAAGGCGGTGATGATGGGAGATTGCCACTGTTCTGGCAGCAGTGGCGCAAAGCCGAGGGCAGCCATCCCCGCCACCAGCGTGCGCTGATTTTCATTGTAACGCTGATGGCGGGCGGCGATGCCCCCCTCCTCGTCCAGCTCGCGCAGCGCCTGGGCAAAGGCAAGCACGGTATGGGTGGGCGAGGTAAAGCGCCACTTGCCCCCTTGCTGCTCCATGGTCTGCCACTGGGCGTGCAGGTCGAGGGAGACCGAGCGGGCACGACCGGCGCAGGCCGCCAGCGCAGCGCGGCGGGCGATGACGAAGCCAAAGCCCGGCACCCCCTGAATGCACTTGTTGGCCGAGCTGATAAGAAACTCGATGCCAAGGCGTCCCATGTCGATGGGGATACCGCCAAAGCTGCTCATGGCATCGACAATCAGGCGAATGCCACGACGCTGGCAGAGCTCAGCTACCTCATCGAGCGGATTGAGCATGCCGGTGGTGGTCTCGCAGTGGACCATGGCCAGATGGGTGATCTCAGGGTGGCGCACCAGCATCGCCTCGATGGCGGCGGGTTCGGGGCGGTTGGTCTCGCCGCAATCCAGCTCGTGGTGGCGCAGGCCAAGGCAGCGGGCCATCTCCCCCATGCGGGCACCATAGGCGCCGTTGTTGATGATCAGCAGACACTCATCGACGCCTATCGCCGAGCCCAGCACGCTCTCTACCACATAGCTGCCACTCCCCTGCAGCAAGACGGCGCTGTAGTCACTTTGATATTCAGGGCCGGTGGCGAGGCGCACCAGCTCGCGGCGGATGGGCTCCACCACCCCCTGGTTGTAGTCCGCATCCCAGGTGCAGCTGTCTTGCAGCATGGCGGCGCGCACCGTGGCAGTGGTCGAGAGGGGGCCCGGGGTCAGCAGCAGGTAATCGACGGCGGCAGGGGCAGCAGGAATATGGGTCATGACTTCGCTCCTTTGGTATATACCAGAATGAGCACATTGTGGGTAACTGCCCCGCCAAGGTCAAAGGGGTGGCGCTACGTGCAACAAAAAATTCATTTTCAGCGCCGGGATCGCGATAATCTAGGAAGCCTGAACAGCAGGGGCGCTGCTGGTATCTACCAACGCATGTTGATGTTGCCGTGTAACGACCGGGCAGATGACCTGCCCTGTGCCCAGCCCATTGCCCAACTCATTGCACAACTTATTGCAAAACCAGGGATTTTCATGAGCAAACCGCAATACCTGCAGATCAAGGATGCCCTCGCCAACCAGATCCTGGCGGGGGGTCTGGCCCCCAACGACAAGCTCCCCTCCGAGCGGCTGCTGGGGGAACTCTATGGCACCACAAGGGTCACCATCCGCGAGGCACTGGTGCAGCTGGAGGCGAACGGCCTTATCTATCGGGAGGATCGCCGCGGCTGGTTCGTCACCCCGCCGCGCTTTCGCTTGAATCCCAGACGCACCTCCAACTTTCACCAGATAGTGCGGGAGCAAGGGGGTGAGCCGCGCACCGAGCTGCTGGAAAAAAACCGCCAGGCGGTGCCGCCCGCGTTGATGGCGCAGTTGCAGCTCAAGCCGTTCGACAGCCTGTTTCTGCTCAAACGGCTGCGCTACGCCAACGGGCGCGCTATCTGCTACTGCGAAAACCACTGCCTGCCAGAGCGGGTGCCCGGCCTGCTGGCACTGGATCTCAACGGCAGTCTGACCGAGATCTACCAGGCCCATTACGATCTCCACTATGCCCGCATGCAGGTGCGCTTCTTCCCCACCGCCCTGCCGGACGAGGTGGCCAAGGCGCTGGGGGCCACCGCTGGTCTGCCCGCCCTGCGCCTCGAGCGGCTCAACTTCGATCAGCACGGACGGGTGCTCGACTTCGATCTGGAGTACTGGCGCCACGACAGCCTGGAGATCGAAGTGGATACCCAGGATTAGTCACGGATAAATCAGGAACGGCAAAACGTCACGGGGCTGTCACGGTCACGTCATAAAGATCCCCTAGCCTCTCTCTCGACCAATCTGGTTTATACCAAACCAATTTAACTGGAGAAGAGGATGAAACAGGGAACCCATCTGCTGGCCGCCGCCGTGCTGGCTGCCATGACCGCCCCGGCACTGGCCGCGACCGATCTCACCGTCTACACCGCCTTCGAACCGGAGCAGCTCAACGAGCTGAAAACCGCGTTCGAACGCCAGCATCCGGACATCAACATCAAGTGGGTGCGTGACTCCACCGGCGTGGTCACCGCCCGCTTGCTGGCAGAAAAAGCCCAGCCCAAAGCGGATGTGGTATGGGGACTGGCGGCTACCAGCCTGATGCAGCTCGATCAGCAGCAGATGCTCAATGCCTATGCACCGAAAGGACTGGAGAAGCTCGACAGCCGCTTTCGCGACAGCAAGGCCGAGCCGCACTGGATCGGTCTGGACGCCTTCTTCAGCGCCATCTGCTTCAACAAGGTTGAGGCAGAAAAACAGGGGATCCCGGCCCCCACCAGCTGGGCCGACCTCACCAAGCCCATCTACAAGGGCAAGGTGATCATGCCCAACCCCAGCTCCTCCGGCACCGGTTACCTGAGCGTTGCGGGCTGGTTGCAGACCATGGGTGAGCAGCAGGGCTGGCAATTCATGAACGGCCTACACCAGAATATCGACCGTTACACCCACTCAGGCTCCGCCCCCTGCAAGCTGGCCGCCAGCGGTGAAACGGTGATCGGTATCTCCTTCGACTTCCCGGCCACCAGCCTCAAGGCCAAGGGTGCCCCCATCGAGGTGGTGTTCCCGAAAGAGGGGTCGGGCTGGGATATGGAAGCCGCCGCCATCATCAAGGGCACCCCCAAGCTGAAAGCCGCCAAACAGCTGCTCGACTTTGCCGCCACCGAACAGGCCAACGCCCTCTACAACAAGTCGTTCGCCGTGGTCGCCATCCCCGATGTGGCCCAACCGAGAGCGGGCTATCCGGCGGATATCAAAGGCCAGATGATCGACAATGACTTTAGCTGGGCAGCCCGCGAGCGCAACACCATTCTGGCCCAGTGGAGTGCCAGCTTCGACGGCAAGACCGAAGCCAAACAGTAAGCGTGAAGGGCGGCGGTTTGTTCACGCCAGACACACCGCTGCCAATAAACAGCCAGTCGAAGGCCAACAGCTGTTGGCCTTCGCTTTTTGGTTTTAACTTCCCGAGTTTGCATTGCCTTCAATTAGCGACGCTTCGCCCATCCACACAGGGCCCAGCCACTTGCTGACGACCCGATCTCATCTGACTGTCATCAAGCTGTCATCCCCCGATCACCTGACCGTCACACTTCACCCGCAAACTGGTATATACCAAATCAGTAGCGAGTCGAACCATGACCCAGCCCTATCTGGACATTCAACATCTCAACAAGCAGTTCGGTGCTTTTCAGGCCCTCAAGGGGATCTCTCTGACCATTGAGCCGGGGGAGTTTATCTGCTTTCTCGGCCCCTCCGGCTGCGGCAAAACCACCTTGCTCAGAGCCATCGCCGGCTTGGATCTGCCGGACAACGGCGAGATCTGGCAAGGGGGGCGCAATATCTCCCGCCTGCCGCCCCAGGAGCGCGATTTTGGCATCGTGTTTCAGTCCTATGCCCTCTTCCCCAACCTGACGGTGGCCCAGAACATCGCCTTCGGCCTTGAGAATCAGGGGCTGGCGCGGGATCTCATCAAGGAGCGGGTCGATCACTGGCTGGGGCTGGTGGATCTAACTGCCCAGTCCCACAAATACCCGAGCCAGATCTCCGGCGGCCAGCAGCAGCGGGTGGCGCTGGCCCGGGCGCTCGCCCTCTCCCCCGGTTTGTTGCTGCTGGACGAACCGCTCAGCGCGCTGGATGCACTGGTGCGCACCCATCTTCGCAGCGAGATCCGCGCCCTGCAGCAGCGCCTTGGCATCACCACCATCATGGTGACCCACGATCAGGAAGAGGCGCTGACCATGGCCGACCGCATCGTAGTGATGGAGGGCGGCCGCATCGTACAGGTGGGCACCCCGCAGGAGATCTACCACCAGCCTGCCAGCCGCTTCGTGGCAAGCTTTGTCGGCACCATGAACTTCCTCGAGACCCTGGTGCTGAGCCCCACTCAGGTGCGCCTCAACGAACAACCGCTGCAACTCGCCAACCAGGCCGCTGCCGGCAGCAAATTGCAGGTGGCGATCCGCCCCGAGGCGATCACCCTGAGTGCGCCGAGCGAGCCGTATCTTGGCCAACATGGCGTTGAAGCAACCATCGATCAGGTGGAGTTTCTCGGCGCCGCCCAGCGCCTTATCTGCACCGCCGACACCTATCTGGGCCCGCAGCAGATCCTGGTGGAGCGCCCGACCCACGAGCTGCCCCGCCACGAACAGGGTGGCTGGCGCAGCGGCATGCGCTGCTCGCTGCACTGGCCCGCCGGAGCGATGCAGCTGTTTGAAGGAGATCGCCCATGACAGCCCCCTTCGCGACCTCCTCCCTGTTGCCGCCAGCGACAGCCCGCCAAGACTCTCGCTGGCAGCGGCTCTGTCGCGGCTGGAGCCGGGATCAGCTGCTGCAACTGATCCTGCTGGTGCTCGGCATCGCCCTGCTCACCGGCGGTCTGCTGCTGCCACTGCTCACCATGCTGCAAAAAAGTCTGCAGGATGAGAACGGCCTCTGGGTGGGCCTTGCCAACTTCAGCGCCTACTTCGACTCCCCTCATCTGGGGCGCACCATCGGCAACACCCTCTGGCTCGGGGTGCTGATCACCGCGCTGGTGGTGACCATCGCCTTTGGCTACGCCTACGCCCTCACCCGCACCTGTATGCCGGGCAAGCCCCTGTTTCGCCTCATCGGTTTGATCCCGCTGTTGATGCCCTCCCTGTTGCCCGCCATCAGTCTGGTCTACTGGTTTGGCAATCAGGGGATCGCCAAGGGGCTGCTCGGCGGCGAGAGCATCTACGGCCCCATCGGCATCGTCATTGGCCTTGGCTTCTGGTGCTTCCCCCACGCCCTGATGATCCTTATCACGGCGCTGGGTCAGAGCGACGCCCGCCTCTATGAAGCCTCCCGGGTACTGGGCAGCAGCGGCTGGCGCACCTTTGTCACCGTCACCCTGCCTACCGCCCGTTATGGCCTGCTCAGCGCCGCCATCGCCGTCTTCACCCTCACCATCTGCGACTTCGGGGTAGCCAAGGTGATTGGCGGCCAGTACAGCGTGCTGGCTACCGATATCTACCGGCAGGTGATCGGGATGCAGAACTTCTCACTCGGCGCCGTTGCCAGCGTTACCCTGCTGCTGCCGGCACTGTTGAGCTTTGCACTCGAGCACAGAGTGCGCAGCAAGATGCAGGAGCAGAGCAGCACCAAGGCGGTGCCCTATCAACCCAAACCCCATCGGCTGCGGGATCTGCTGGCGCTCGGTTGGTGTACCCTCTGGGCCCTGCTGTTTCTGGCGCTGGTGGGGATGGCGGTTTACGGCTCGCTGGTACAGTTCTGGCCCTACAACCTCGGGCTGACGCTGGATCACTACGCCTTTGACAGCAACAGCGTCTACGGCTGGCAGCCATTTACCAACACCTTGCAGCTGGGCCTCTATACCGCGCTTATCGGCACCGTGCTGGTGATGGTGCTGGCCTGGGCGCAGGAGAAGGGGCGCCACTTCGCGCCGCTGCGCCAGCTGCTGCATCTGCTCGCCATGCTGTCGCTGGCGGTACCCGGCATGGTGCTGGGGCTCGGTTACATCTTCTTTTTCAACGGCAATCCGCTCTTTGGCGGCCTCTACGGCACCCTGCCACTAATGGTGCTCTCCTGCGTCATCCACTACTACACCGTGGGTCATATGACGGCGCTGACCAGCCTCAAGCAATTGCCCAAGGAGCTGGAGCTGGTGGCCATTTCTCTGCGCATTCCGCTCTGGAAGGCGTTCTGGCGAGTCACCCTGCCCGCCTCCCTGCCAGCGCTCTTGGAGATCTTTATCTATCTGTTCGTCAACGCCATGACCACCACCTCGGCGGTGATCTTCCTCTATTCGAGCGACAGCGTGCTCGCCTCCATCGCCGTGCTCAATATGGAGGATTCCGGCGATACCGCCGCGGCCGCCGCCATGGCCACCCTGATCCTGCTGGCCGCCGCTACCGTCAAGCTGCTCCAGCTCTTTTTGAGCCGCGCCCTGCTGGATCGCACCCAGCGCTGGCGCCACCCATAACCTTATCGAGGAGCCATCATGTCCACTCTTCCCTTCTGGCTGGCCGAAGCGCTCGCCGCCGAACAACCCGCGCCGCCCACGCCCCTAGTCGGCAACCACGAGGCCGATGTCTGCATCGTCGGTGGCGGCTTTACCGGGCTGTGGAGCGCCATCGCCCTTAAACAGGCCGAGCCCCACCTGCACGTCATAGTGCTGGAAAAAGATCGCTGCGGCAGCGGTGCCTCCGGGCGCAACGGCGGCTGCCTGCTCACCTGGTCGGCCAAATACCTGACCTTAAAGCGCCTGTTTGGCGAAGAGCAGGCCGCCTGGCTGGTACAAAGATCCGAGCAGGCGGTACACGAGATCGCCCACTTCTGCGAAACGCACAACATAGAAGCACAGCTGAGGGTCGAGGGCACCTGCTACACCGCCACCAGCGAAGCCCAGCGCGGCCTGATGGAGCCGGTATTGCAGGAACTCAAACGCGCAGACCTTAACCAGTGGCAAGTGATTGAAGAGGATAAACTGGCGAGCCAGAGCGGCTCCCACGTTCATCTGGAGGGGCTCTACAGCCCCCACGCGGGTTCGGTGCAACCGGCACTGCTGGTGCGCGGCCTGCTGCGGGTGGCGCGGGAACTGGGGGTCGAGGTCTATGAACACTCCCCCATGCGGCGCCTTGAGGCGGGCCAGCCTGCGCGGGTGCAAACGCCACAGGGCGAGGTGCGTGCCCGCAAGGTGCTGCTGGCCCTCAACAGCGCCATGGTGCAGCACTTTCGCGAGTTTCGCCGCAGCATAGTGCTGGTCTCCTCCGATATGGTGATAACCGACCCCGCGCCGGATGCACTGGCTGCCCAGCAGCTTGAGCACGGCCGCTCCGTGGTGGATGGCCGCACCTTTGTGCATTACTACCGCTCCACCCCGCAAGGGCGGCTGATGCTGGGCAAGGGGGGCAACACCTTCGCCTTTGCCAACCGCCATCTGGCCGAGTTCAATGCGCCGAGCCGTTATCTTGCCCCCCTCACCCGCACCCTGCACCGCTTCTTTCCGGCGCTTAAAGAGGTGCCCATCGCCGCCAGCTGGTGCGGCGCCTCCGACCGCTCGGTGGATGGCCTCCCCTTCTTCGGCCACTGGCGAGGGCAGCCCAATATTGTCTATGGCCTCGGCTACTCCGGCAACGGAGTGGCGCAAAGCTGGATCGGCGGCCAGATCCTGGCGGCCTTGGTGCGCGATGAGGTGCGGGAAGCGGACAAACCGTGGCGCGACTGCGCCCTAGTCAGCGGCCCGCGTGGCTACTTCCCGCCAGAGCCATTCCGCTGGCTGGGCGCCATGGCGGTGCGCAACGCCATCAGGCGCAAGGAGCGTGCGGAAGATGAAAACCGCCCGGTGGCCTGGTATGACAAACAGCTGGCCAAACTTGCCGATGCGGCGGGCAAGGCGGATAAATAGCCTTCCCAAGACCATATTTATTGAAACTGCCGCCCCTTGGGTCGGCAGTTTACAGGTGAAACCAGAGGGACATTATCAAGCAACATGACCAGCTGATTGACCCCTGCGTCAGCAGAATTGATGCATCAGCAGGACAGCTCCAGACAACGTTGACGCTGCGCAACAATCTTGGTTTGTTCAATTCTGGCGGCAGGCAATAACTATGACATACTCCCCCCCCCCATAATCCGAATTCGTGTCGCTTTTTAAAGTCAAGAGTTCAAAAAATCGCCACCAATCACCTTGTTAACAAATTTATTGATCTCCGACTGCTTTTTGTCTTCATTCAGTTTGCATAGTTCACTGCGTCAGTTACCATGCCTCAATTGAGGATAAACCGCCTTAGTTGATGTTGTTTTCTAAGGTTGCATTTTCAATAAAGATTATATTGGGTTGTGACTTTAAGAATTAGCTTTCGTTTGAGTGATTATTATATTTCATACTTACATGACATTTTGTATTAACTTTTTTGGTGTTATTTATGAGTCGCTGGATAGAAAATTTTGAAAAGCATCCCTTCCAAGATACTTGGTCTCAAATTGTATCGTTAAAAGATAGTATCAACTCAGATGATAAAACAGTCATCACCGATACAACTGAAATAGCAAGACTCAAGAAAGTTGTAGCATTTATAAATGAACTTTTATTAGCCTGCGACCCAGAATTAATACCAGAGCAAACATGGAGCAATTTTTCAAGCCAAGCTACTGCGTGTCTGCAAAGCATATCGAGCTTTAATAGCAGCCGAAATATTCAACATATCATTCAAGCCAACTCTAACTTGGATAATCTGTTAACTTATATACGCCCATACCAAGTAATAACAGGAAAGGCAGCTAGAGCGGCTAAAACAGCCTTTTCATCCTATACAAAAGAGATTTCTATAAGCCTAGACTCAATTAATAGAGAAATCACCACAAAATTTGACTCTATCCAATCTGACGCCGATTACCTGTTAGATGAAATTGAAAAAATAAAGAATAACGCAGCATCAGAACTGGAAAACTGCGAAATAATTAGTGAAAAAATCACAAACCTAGATGAAGATTATTTTAATAACTCCGTGAACAAAAGTTTAAAGACTAGGATGGAAGAGTTTGAGTCAGAAATAACTCAAGCCCATGAAAAAATACTGAATTTCTCTGAAATTCTCTTTGAGGGAACTTCAACCGATGACTCTGTAGAACAGAAAATAAAAGTTGCTCTCGATAATATAGAGTCAGATGCGAAAGAAAGCGCATCCCAACTTGTAAAGCTCAGGTCAAAGATTGATGACTTCAGTAATTATTACAATCTAGTTTTTGGTGAACTTCAGGATGATGAAAATAGAAAAGGAGGATTGAAATCAGAAATTGACACTAGAAAAAAAGAACTAGAAAAATTCAAAGAAACTCAAGAGTTAAAATATAAAACTCTTGTTGAAGAGATAGAGAGTTTACTCCCTAGTGCAACTAGCGCTGGTTTAGCAAGCGCATATAGAGAAATGAAAGTCAGCTTTGATGGTCCGATTATTCAAAACACAATAATATTCTACGGTACAATTGCCTGTTTAATTTTTACTGCACTTGTATCAATGACTCAAGAGCTTGGTTGGTTTTATATAAAGTTTCATAACATTCCAGAATTAACAACATTGGCCTCTAATATTTTATATAAAGCACCGATAATTATACCTGTAATTTGGTTAGCGTTGTTCTCATCAAAAAGAAGAAGTGAAGCATTACGTTTACAGCAAGAATATGCGCATAAGGAAGCCTTGGCAAAATCATTCCAAAATTTCAAGGCTCAAATTGAGGCGTTAGGGGAGGAAACCCCTGTACTCATGAATAAACTTCTTGAGGCAGCCATTGATGCTGTATCAAAAAATGCATCAGACACATTAGATAAGAAGCATGGGGACAAGACACCTGTTCATCAAACACTTGATGGAGCACTTGACTCATTAGGAAAGATAAAGGCTTTATTCGAATCTAAAAAACCTTAACCATAGTTAAAATTATATTGTAAGTTCGAATCGCAAAAAGCTAATTCGTGCTTACGATAAAGAAGAACGTATCCATCATAATAAAAACGCCGCCCATCGGGCGGCATTTTTATTAGAGATAACGGGCTAACGGGAATTACCAGCCGGTTACTTCGCGCAGGGCCTTGCCGATATCGGCCAGGGAGCGGACGGTTTTCACGCCAGCATCTTCCAGCGCGGCAAACTTCTCGGCGGCAGTACCCTTGCCACCGGAGATGATGGCGCCAGCGTGGCCCATCCGCTTGCCGGGAGGGGCAGTAACACCCGCGATATAGGAGACCACCGGCTTGGTGACGTGGGCCTTGATATAGGCAGCCGCGTCCTCCTCGGCGTTGCCGCCGATCTCGCCGATCATCACGATCGCTTCGGTCTGCGGGTCGTTCTGGAACATCTCCAGAATGTCGATAAAGTTGGAACCCGGGATGGGGTCGCCACCGATACCGACGCAGGTGGACTGGCCAAAGCCCTCGTCAGTGGTCTGCTTGACCGCTTCGTAGGTCAGGGTGCCGGAGCGGGAGACGATACCCACCTTGCCCGGCTTGTGAATGTGGCCCGGCATGATGCCGATCTTGCACTCACCCGGAGTGATCACACCCGGGCAGTTGGGGCCGATCATCCGTACGCCGGTCTCTTGCAGCTTCACTTTGACGTCCAGCATATCCAGCGTCGGGATGCCTTCGGTGATGGTGACAATCAGCTTGATGCCCGCGTCGATCGCTTCCAGGATCGCGTCCTTGCAGAACGGTGCCGGAACATAGATGACGGAGGCAGTAGCGCCGGTCGCTTCGACCGCGTCACGGACGGTGTTGAACACCGGCAGGCCCAGATGGGTGGTGCCACCCTTGCCTGGGGAGACGCCGCCCACCAGCTGGGTACCATAGGAGAGCGCCTGCTCGGAGTGGAAAGTACCCTGACCGCCGGTAAAGCCCTGGCAGATGACTCGGGTGTCCTTGTTGATCAGTACGCTCATCAGTTGGCCTCCGCTGCTTTGACGACTTGCTGCGCGGCATCGGTCAGACTCTTGGCCGCAATGATGTTGAGGCCGCTCTCGGCCAGCTTGATACCACCCAGCTCGGCGTTGTTGCCTTCCAGACGGACCACGACGGGCACCTTGACCCCCACTTCCTTGACCGCACCTATGATGCCTTCCGCGATCATGTCGCAGCGCACGATGCCGCCGAAGATATTGACCAGCACCGCTTTGACGTTGCTGTCGGAGAGGATGATCTTGAACGCCTCGGTCACCCGCTCCTTGGTGGCACCACCACCAACGTCAAGGAAGTTGGCCGGCTTGCCGCCATGCAGGTTGACGATGTCCATGGTGCCCATGGCCAGACCCGCGCCGTTCACCATGCAGCCGATGTTGCCATCGAGGGCCACATAGTTCAGCTCCCACTGGGCGGCGTGCGCTTCGCGGGGGTCATCCTGAGACGGGTCGTGCATTTCGCGCAGCTTGGGCTGACGATACAGTGCGTTGGCGTCGATGTTGATCTTGCCATCCAGGCAGTGCAGGTTGCCCTGCGCGGTGATCACCAGCGGGTTGATCTCCAGCAGCGCGAAATCGCAATCCAGGAACATCTGGCCCAGCCCCATGAAGATCTTGGTGAACTGTTTGATCTGATCGCCGACCAGACCCAGTTTGAAGGCCAGTTCGCGGGCCTGATAAGCCTGCGGACCCACCAACGGATCGATAGCCGCCTTGTGGATCAGATGGGGGGTTTCGTGGGCGATCTTCTCGATATCCACGCCACCTTCAGTAGAGGCCATGAAGACCACGCGGCGCGAACCACGGTCAACCACGGCGCCCAGGTAGAGCTCTTTGGCGATGTCGGTGCAAGATTCCACCAGGATCTTGGTGACCGGCTGGCCGTTGGCGTCGGTCTGGTAGGTCACCAGATTTTTGCCAAGCCAGTTTTGGGCAAAAGCACGGATCTCATCCTTGCTCTTGGCCACTTTCACGCCGCCCGCTTTACCGCGGCCACCGGCGTGTACCTGGCATTTGACGACCCAGGTATTGCCGCCAATCTTGTCGGCCGCTTCGGCCGCTTCTTGTGGGGTAGCACAGGCATAACCTTCGGAGACCGGCAGGCCATACTCGGCAAACAGCTGTTTTGCCTGATATTCATGCAGATTCATAGATGCTCTATCCGTGTTGTAGGTATTTCCGTCCGGGGCTGGTGTTTCTCAATCCCCTGTGAATGGGGGCCTGGGCGGCCCCTCGTTATCTTTCAATCGCTCGGGTATTACTCAAACGTCCAACAGCACACTCAGCTCGGGGCGCAAACCCCTTGCCCGGGTGCCACAGGCTTAGACGTCCAGCAACAGACGGGTCGGGTCTTCCAGCAGCTCCTTGACGGAGACCAGGAAGCCTACCGATTCGCGTCCGTCGATGAGACGGTGATCGTAGGAGAGCGCCAGATACATCATCGGCAGGATCTCGACCTTGCCGTCAACGGCCATCGGGCGATCCTGGATCTTGTGCATGCCCAGAATGGCGCTCTGGGGCGGGTTGATGATCGGGGTGGACATCAGGGAGCCGAACACGCCACCGTTGGTGATGGTGAAGTTGCCGCCAGTCAGTTCATCCACGGTCAGCTTGCCGTCACGGCCCTTGCCCGCCAGATCCTTGATGGCCTTCTCAATGTCCGCCAGGCTCATGTTGTCGCAGTCGCGCAGCACCGGCGTCACCAGACCACGGGGGGTAGAGACGGCGATGCTGACGTCGAAGTAGTTGTGATAAACCACGTCATCACCATCGAGCGCCGCGTTCACTTCCGGATAGCGCTTGAGGGACTCCACCACCGCCTTCACGTAGAAGGACATAAAGCCGAGCTTGATGCCGTGCTTCTTCTCGAAGATCTCGCCGTACTGCTTGCGCAGATCCATGATGGGCTTCATGTTGACCTCGTTGAAGGTGGTCAGCATGGCGGTGGTGTTTTTCGCTTCCAGCAGACGCTCGGCGATGCGCTTACGCAGACGGGTCATCGGTACCCGCTTCTCGCTGCGACCGGCCAGTGCGGCAACCGGAGCGACCGGAGCCGCAGCAACGGGAGCGGCGGCTGCAGGCTTGCTCAGGGCCTTGATGTAGGCTTCCACATCATCCTTGGTGATGCGACCGCCCTTGCCGGTGCCGGTCAGCTTGGCCACGTCGATGTCGTGCTCGCCAATCAGACGACGCACCGAGGGACTCAGGCCATCGGCGCCATCATCGGCCACCGCTTCGGCCGGCTTCTCCTTGGTCTCTTCACCGGCTACGGCAGCCGCCTTGATGGTGGCAATCAGCTGGCGGGAGAGGACGGTCGCCCCCTCTGCCTGCAGGATGTCGCCCAGCACGCCAGCTTGCGGTGCCGGTACTTCCAGCACCACCTTGTCGGTCTCGATGTCGACCAGCACTTCATCACGGGCAACCAGATCACCCGGCTTCTTGTGCCAGGTGGCAATGGTGGCATCCGCCACTGATTCCGGCAGATCCGGTACCTTGATCTCGATAGTCATCTAATCAGTTCCTTGTTACTTCTTGTTCAGGGCTTAGGCCAGAGTAAGGGCATCTTCCACCAAGGCTTTTTGCTGCTTGGCGTGGACAGACATGTAACCGACGGCCGGCGAGGCTGACGCGGGGCGACCGGCATAACGCAGGGTGGCTCCGGCTGGCAGCACGCCATCGTAATGGTGACGGGTGCAGTACCAAGCGCCCTGGTTCTGCGGCTCTTCCTGACACCAGACAAAGTCGGTGACGTGGCTGTAATCGGCCAGAATGGCGCGCACTTCCTCTTCCGGGAAGGGGTAGAGCTGCTCAATTCGCACCAGTGCCACATCTTGCTGCTCGGCCTTGCGACGGGCATCGAGCAGGTCGTAGTAGACCTTGCCGGAGCAGAAGACCACGCGCTTGACCGCTTTCGGATCCAGCGCATCGATCTCGCCGATGGCGTTCTGGAAGGTACCTTCCGCCAGCTCTTCGAGCTTGCTCACCGCCAACGGGTGGCGCAGCAGGGATTTGGGCGTCATCACGATGAGCGGACGGCGCATCGGACGTACCACCTGACGACGCAGCATATGGAACACCTGCGCCGGGGTTGAGGGCACGCACACCTGCATGTTGTGCTGAGCGCACATCTGCAGATAACGCTCCAGACGGGCGGAGGAGTGCTCCGGGCCCTGCCCTTCGTAACCGTGCGGCAGCAGCATGGTCAGGCCGCACATCCGGCCCCACTTCTGCTCACCGGAGGAGAGGAACTGATCCACAACCACCTGAGCACAGTTGGCGAAGTCGCCGAACTGGGCTTCCCAGATGGTGAGGCCAGCCGGCTCGGCGCTGGCGTAACCATATTCAAAGGCCAGTACCGCGTTCTCGGTCAGCACAGAGTCATACACCTCGAACGGACCCTGCTCGTCGTGCAGGTTGCACAGCGGGGTGTAGGTGCTGGCATCGGTCTGGCTGTGCAGCACGGCGTGGCGGTGGAAGAAGGTGCCACGGCCGGAATCTTCACCGGTAAAGCGGATGCGGGACCCCTTGTCCACCAGAGTGGCGTAGGCCAGGGTTTCGGCAAAGCCCCAATCCACCAGCTTCTCACCCGCGGCCATCAGACGGCGGTCTTCATAAATTTTCTCGACCTGACGCTGCAGCACGTGGGTCGCCGGATACTGGCTCACCCGCTCGCCGAGGCTCTTGAGGTGATCCATCGGCACGGCACTCTCATAGGCCATGTTCCAGTCGTGGCCCAGATAAGGGGTCCAGTCGACGGAGTGCAGCTCCATCGGCCGCCACTCCTTGCTCACCCGCTCGCCGCGATCCAGCGCTTCACGATACTCGTTGACCAGTTCGGTCGCCCGCTCCTGAGCGAGGCTCCCCTCGGCCACCAGCTGATCGGCGTAGATCTTGCGCGGGGTCGGGTGCTGCTTGATCTTCTGGTACATCAAAGGCTGGGTCGCGCTCGGCTCATCCGCTTCGTTGTGGCCGTGACGACGGTAGCAGACCAGCTCGATCACCACGTCGCGTTTGAAGGTATTGCGGTAATCCAGCGCAATCTGGGTCACCAGCACCACGGCTTCCGGATCATCCCCGTTGACATGCAGCACCGGCGCCTGCACCGCCTTGGCGATGTCGGTGCAATATTCGGTGGAGCGCAGGTCACGGATATAGGAGGTGGTGAAACCAACCTGGTTGTTGATGACGATGCGCACCGTCCCGCCGACACCATAGGCGCGGGTCTGGGACATGTTGAAGGTCTCGGCCACCACGCCCTGACCGGCCATGGCCGAGTCACCGTGAATGGTGATGGGCAACACGCTGGAGCCATCCTTGTCACCGCGACGATCCATACGGGCACGGACCGAGCCGATGACCACAGGGTTGACGATTTCGAGGTGAGAGGGGTTGAAGGCGAGCGCCAGGTGGACGTTGCCGCCCGGGGTGGCGAAGTCGGAAGAGAAGCCCATGTGGTACTTCACATCACCGGTACCCCAGGATTCGCCGTGCTTGCCGGCAAACTCGTCGAACAGATCCTGCGCACGTTTACCGAGCACGTTGATCAGCACGTTGAGACGACCGCGGTGTGCCATACCGATAACGGCCTCTTTGCAGCCCTGCTCACCGGCGCGACGGATCAGCTCCTTGAGCATGGGGATCATGGCGTCGCCACCTTCCAGCGAGAAGCGCTTGGCTCCCGGGAACTTGGCGCCAAGATATTTCTCCAGCCCTTCGGCGGCGGTCAGGCTCTCGAGGAAACGGGTCTTCTCTTCGAGGGTGTAGCTCCCCTTCCCTTCAATGGATTCGAGACGCTGTTGCAGCCAGCGCTTCTCTTCCGTGGAGGTGAGGTGCATGTAGTCGGCGCCTATGCTGCCGCAATAGGTCTTCTTCAGCGAGGCGTAGAGGTCGGAGAGCACCATGGTCTCGCGACCGATGGCGTAGGAGCCCACATTGAAGGTGGCCTCCATATCTGCGCCCTGCAGGTTGTGAAACGCAGGATCCAGTTCGGCAACGGTTTCACGCTGCCACAGGCCCAGCGGGTCCAGATTGGCATTCTGGTGACCACGGAAACGGAAGGCGTTGATCAGCTGCAATACCCGCACCTGCTTGGCATCCACTTGCGGATCGGAGACGGGGGCACTGTAGCGAGAGGGATCCTTGGCCAGACGACGGAAATAATCGCGGACCTGGGAGTGGGGTTGTTCAACCGCATGGCCATTGACCTGGGGCAGCTCGCTAAACAGGCTGCGCCACTCGTCGGACACGGAGTCAGGATTTTCCAGGAAGGATTCGTACAAATCCTCGATATAGCTTGCATTCGCACCAGCCAGGTGAGATGACTCCAACCAGGCCTTCATCACGCCGTTATGCATTTCTATCCCTTGTACTTCTTGTTACTGCTACGCAGCTTGTAGGGTTCAAACAGCCATCCTGCCACGGGTGGGATGGCTATCCGGAAGTCGGGCCAGCACAGGGCCGGCCCAAATACTAAACAGCCCGATTGAGCAACATCGACTTGATCTGGCCAATCGCCTTGGTCGGGTTCAAGCCTTTCGGACAGACGTTCACGCAGTTCATGATGCCGTGGCAGCGGAACACGCTGAAGGCGTCGTCCAGATTACCCAGCCGTTCGGTGGTCGCGGTGTCGCGGCTGTCAGCCAGCCAGCGGTAGGCGGCAAGCAGCCCGGCCGGACCGATGAACTTGTCGGGGTTCCACCAGAAGGAGGGGCAAGAGGTGGAGCAGCAGGCACAAAGAATACACTCGTACAGGCCATCCAGCTTGGCACGCTCTTCGGGGGATTGCAGGTGCTCACGCACCGGCGGCAACTTGTCTTCATTGATGAGGAAGGGTTTGACCTTCTCCCACTGGGCGTAGAACTGGGTCATGTCGATCACCAGATCACGGATCACCGGCAGGCCGGGCAAGGGGCGGATAACGACCTTGTTGCCCTTCTTCAGCAAATCGGAGAGCGGGGTGATGCAGGCAAGACCGTTCTTGCCATTCATGTTGAGACCGTCAGATCCACAAACCCCTTCGCGGCAGGAGCGGCGGAAGGCAAGCGTGGGATCCAGCTCTTTCAACTGGATCAGTGCATCGAGCACCATCATGTCGGAACCTTCAGGAATATCAAGATGATAATCCTTCATATGGGGGACGTTATCAACATCCGGATTGTATCTGTAGACAGAGAATGTGACGTTCATAGGGCTGGCTCCGCAATCAGTAAGTCCGAACCTTGGGCGGGAACGCCTCACGGGTCTTGGGTGACATGTTGACAGCACGACGGGTCATGGACTCGGTGTCCGGATGATAGAGGCTGTGGCACAGCCAGTTCTCATCGTCGCGATCCGGGAAGTCGAAGCGGCAGTGAGCACCGCGACTCTCGGTACGGAAGTTGGCGGCAACCGCCGTGGCAAACGCCGTCTCCATCAGGTTGTCCAGCTCCAGGCACTCGATGCGCTGGGTGTTGAACTCTTTGGAGGTGTCATCCAGACGGGCTGACTTGAGGCGCTCGCGGATAACCTTGAGCTCGGCCAGCCCCTCTGCCATCGCAGCCCCTTCGCGGAACACGGAGAAGTTGTTCTGCATGCAGCGCTGCAGGTCTTTGCGGATCTGCACCGGGTCTTCCCCGTCACGGCAATTTTCCCAGCGGTTGAAGCGGGCCAGTGCGGCATCCAGATCCGACTCAGAGGCATCGCGACCATGTTCCATCTCGCCCAGAGTGTTGACCAGATGCATGCCGGCCGCGCGGCCGAACACCACCAGATCCAGCAGGGAGTTGCCACCCAGACGGTTGGCGCCGTGCACCGAGACGCAGGCAATCTCGCCCACCGCAAACAGACCGACCACCGGCACATCGTTGCCGTTCTTGTCCTGGGTCAGGCACTGGCCATTCACGTTGGTCGGCACGCCACCCATCATGTAGTGGCAGGTCGGGATGATCGGGATCGGCTCTTTGACCGGATCCACGTGGGCGAAGGTGCGAGAGAGCTCGCAGATCCCCGGCAGACGGGATTCCAGCACCTCTTTGCCGAGGTGATCCAGCTTGAGCTTGATGTGCGGGCCCCAGGGACCGTCGCAGCCACGGCCTTCACGGATCTCGATCATGATGGAGCGGGCCACCACGTCGCGGCCGGCCAAGTCCTTGGCGTTCGGGGCGTAACGCTCCATGAAGCGCTCGCCATCTTTATTGAGCAGATAGCCGCCTTCACCACGGCAGCCTTCGGTTACCAGCACCCCTGCCCCGGCGATACCGGTCGGGTGGAACTGCCACATCTCCATGTCCTGCACGCCGACGCCGGCACGCAGCGCCATGCCGACGCCGTCACCTGTGTTGATGTGGGCGTTGGTGGTGGACTGGTAGATACGACCGGCACCGCCAGTCGCCAGCACGGTGGCCTTGGCCTTGAAGTAGACGACTTCACCGCTCTCCATATCGATGGCGGTACAACCCACCACATGGCCATCCTGGTTTTTCACCAGATCCAGCGCATACCACTCGGAGAAGACGGTGGTCTTGTTCTTGACGTTCTGCTGATAGAGGGTGTGCAGCAGGGCGTGACCGGTACGGTCGGCGGCCGCTGCGGTACGAGCAGCCTGCTCGCCACCGAAATTCTTGGACTGACCACCAAACGGACGCTGGTAGACAGACCCGTTATCGAAACGGGAGAAGGGCAAGCCCATGTTCTCCAGCTCATAGATAGCCTCGGGACCGGTTTTGCACATGTATTCAATGGCTTCCTGATCACCGATGTAATCGGAACCTTTTACCGTGTCATACATGTGCCACTGCCAGTTGTCGTCGTGGGCATTGCCCAGCGCAACCGTGATCCCGCCCTGAGCGGAAACAGTGTGAGAACGGGTTGGAAAAACCTTGGACAACAGAGCGCAGCTCTTGCCGGACTGGGCAATCTGCAGCGCGGCGCGCATACCGGCACCACCGGCACCAATCACCACAGCATCAAATTCACGAGTTGGAATAGTCACCTTACACACCCCACAGCACGACGAAACCCGTCATCAGATAGACAAACAGCACCACGACCAGGGCAAATTGCAGCGCCCCGCGCAGCCCTACCGGCTTGATATAGTCGGTCAACACCTGCCACAGACCGATCCAGGCATGGATCAGTACGCAGAGCAGGGCCAACAGGGTGAATACCTTGGTGAAGGTATTGGCGAAGAAACCTGTCCACACCTCGTAGGTGATGTCGTTGAACGCGACAAAACTCACCAGATAGAGGACATAGCAGGTCATGATGAGGGCGGTGGCGCGGATCAGGATGTAATCGTGAACGCCGCTGCGCCCGAAAGTTGCAGAATTGGTTACCATACAAGCACTCCCGCCAATACAGCCAGGATCGCGGTGATCACGAAGGCCACACGGGCACTCTGATTACCGGATTCCAGCTCTTCCCAATAGCCCATGTCCATGACCAGATGACGCAAACCGCCCACAATGTGGTAAGCCAGCGCAGTCAGGATCCCCCACAATACGAATTTGACCAGGAAGTTGTCCATGATGGACACCACGGTCTCAAATCCTTCGGGAGAGGCGAGTGAAGTGCCAAGCATCCACAGCAAGATGCCCAGTGCCACAAAGGTAATAACCCCTGAAACACGGTGCAGGATGGAGGCGATGGCAGTGACAGGAAAGCTGATCGTTTGTAGGTCGAGGTTGACCGGTCTCTGTTTGTTTTTCACGCTTGCCCACTCAGCTCTATTGAGCACGTTAGTTATTGTTTTAACTCACACTTGAGGGCACGGGATGGTGATTGTTGGCTATTTGTTACCAAAACACTCTGAAAAAGCCAAAACGCGAATTTTTGGTTTCACATCAGGCTTTGCCAAAGCGTTTCAAACACCAGCAGCCATGACCCACGTGGCGCAGTATATCGACGGCCTTAACCGAAGACAATCAAACAGCTACAAAGAAAACACAAAACCGCAAACTTGATCGCATATTTAATTTAACATTCCGTTAATGCCTTTAATGCCGCCCCAGCAAAATTGACATTGATAGGGAACTCTGTTTCAAATAGGGCGCTCCAGCCACCTCGGTATGGGTAACAACCTTTGCCAGCGTCATAAAAGTCGTAATAGAGTAGGACTGGAACCAAATTATAAAGAGCAAAGGAGACGTGCTATGGCTGATAAGATAGCCACCCTACACCTGCCCGGGAAAGATCCGGTTGAACTGCCGATCCTCTCTGGAACCGTTGGACCGGATGTTGTCGATGTTAGAAAGCTGGGTGGGCAAGGGTATTTCACCTTTGACCCGGGCTTTATGGCGACCGGTTCTTGCAAATCTGCCATCACCTACATTGACGGGGATCAGGGTGTCTTGCTGCACCGTGGCTACCCCATCGCCCAGTTGGCCAAAGAGTCCAACTACCTCGAAGTCTGCTATATCCTGCTCTACGGCGAGGCGCCCACCAAGGCACAGTTTGCCGATTTCCAGCGTACCGTGACCCGCCATACCATGGTGCACGAGCAGATTGCCTTCTTCTTCCGCGGCTTCCGTCGTGACTCCCACCCCATGGCCATCATGTGTGGTGTGGTGGGCGCACTCTCTGCCTTCTATCACGACGCCCTGGACATCAACAACGAACAGCACCGCGAGATCTGCGCCTTCCGCCTCATCTCCAAGATGCCGACCCTGGCGGCCATGTGTTACAAGTACTCCATCGGCCAGCCGTTCATGCATCCGCGCAACGCCCTCTCCTATGCAGGCAACTTCCTGCATATGATGTTTGCGGTACCGACCGAGGAGTACAAGGTCAATCCGGTGGTCGAACGCGCCATGGACCGCATCTTTACCCTGCATGCGGATCACGAGCAGAACGCCTCCACCTCAACCGTCCGTCTGGCTGGCTCCTCCGGTGCCAACCCGTTTGCCTGTATCGCCGCAGGTATCGCCTCCCTGTGGGGTCCGGCCCATGGTGGTGCCAACGAAGCCTGCCTGCGCATGCTGGAGGAAGTAGGCTCGGTGGATCGCATCCCCGAGTACATCGCCAAGGCCAAGGACAAGAACGATCCGTTCCGTCTGATGGGCTTCGGTCACCGTGTCTACAAGAACCATGACCCTCGTGCCACCGTGATGCGCGAAACCTGCCACGAAGTACTGACCGAGCTGCAGATCAAGGATCCGCTGCTGGACGTGGCCATGGAGCTGGAGCGCATCGCGCTCTCCGACCCCTACTTCATCGAGAAGAAACTCTACCCGAACGTGGACTTCTACTCCGGTATCATCATGAAGGCGATCGGTATCCCGATGAACATGTTCACCGTGATCTTCGCCATCTCCCGTACCATCGGCTGGATTGCCCACTGGAACGAGTTCCACTCCGATCCGGATAGCAAGATCGGCCGCCCGCGCCAGCTCTACGTGGGCCACCCGCAACGGGACTTCACGCCGCTTGATCAACGCTAATGAACTGAATCAACATGGTTTGTTACAAAGGCGGTCATTGACCGCCTTTTTGTTTGCCGCTTTAATGCCCTTTTAAGCTCAAGGAGCCCTTATGAAACCTCTGCTTGCCAGCGCCGTCCTGCTGCTCACCGCCTGTCAGGGCACCACGGTCCAACAGGGTGAGACCCTCTATATCAACAGCCAGCTGGTCGATTGCGTCGGGGTTGGCCCGATGCAGTGCATGCAGGTTCGCAGCGACGAGCAGCAGCCCTGGACGCTGTTCTACCAGCAGATAGAGGGCTTCCAGTTCGAGCCGGGCTACCGGTATCAGCTCACAGTCAGCAAGGAGCAGCTCACCGATGTACCAGCCGATGCCCCCTCCCTGCGCTATCAGCTGATCAAGGTGGTGAACAAGGTCGCCAGCAAGTAACAAACACTATCAAAAAACGGGGGATGGCTGATGCCATCCCCCGTTGGTTTATGGGTACTGCGCCTCATCAGGCACGATCAGGTCGGCGCCAGCGCCATATGTAGCAGCGGATAGGGCTTGCCCTGACCATCCAGCGGCGAGCGACCCGTCACGGTGAATCCCATCTTCAGATAGAAGCCCACCGCCTGTTCGTTCTGCTCGTTGACGTCAACCAGCGTCGCGCCGCACTGGCTGATGGCATGTGCCACCAGCAAACGCCCCACGCCACTGCCGCGCACCGCCGGTGCCACAAACAGCATCTCTATCTTGCCATCGCATAGCCCGCAAAAACCGGCAATACGCCCCTCTTCTGTGCGGGCACAGTGCAGTGTCACCGCATCGAAGTAGTGCTCCAGAATAAGCGGCTTGAGCGCGAGGATCTCGGCCTCGGGCAGGAAGTGGTGGGACGCCCGCACCGAGGCCTCCCACAGCGCGATCAGGGCCGGATAATCGGCCCGCGTTGCAGTATCAATCTTCATCAATGACTCTTTGTTGCAGCCCGCAGGATGACTGTGGCCTCCCCGCGAGCCAACCTGATTAGCGCGCCTGTACCGCTTGCAGCAGCACCGACATATCAGCATCAAAGTGGCGGCTGCGGATCGCTTCGCGAATATCCGCTTCGCTATAACGGCTGCCCGGGTAGACCACCACGCAGGAGGTGTCGCCCGGTTTGAGGAAGTGGGTCTCGCCAAACGGGGTATAGCGGGTGGCACCGATACTGATGAGCGCATGGGGAGGATGTCCCGCCTGCGCCAGCAGTCCCTGAATGTGCTCCGCCGGCCCCTCATCCTGCTGATGATTGAACTTGTCGATGGCCCAGTCGAGCAGCTTGCCGTGGAAGTAGCTGTAGTCGATGGCGGCGCTGTCTACCCCGTAAGCGTGCAGCTCGCCATCGCGCTCCAGATAGCAAGCGATGCGATAGTCATCGAGCTCGCAACCGGCGGCAAAACCGGAAAGCGGCAGCAGATTGGCCGCCAACCCCTTGCTCTCTTCGCCCCAGTTCTTCTTCTCGCTGATCTTCTTGGCATTGGGACGACGGATGGAGCAGTCGTTATAGGCGCCAAAGGCACGGGGATGGATCGCTACCACCTGCTTGCCGGCATACTCCAGCTCGCACCAGAGGGCTACTTCCGGCTCGATCTGCACCTTCTCGTCACCACTGACCGCCGCCTCCGGCAGGAAGATAGCCTTGTCGCTCAACGGGAATACCCCGAGCTGACCCGGATGGCCCGGCACGAAAAAGGGGAACAGCGCCTTGGGCGCCGTGGTATCCCGCACGACTACCGCTACGAAGTCCGACGCTTCACCCGCCTGCTCCAGATGACCGGCGAAATTCCCCGCGACCCCGAGTCCGATAAATTTGCTCTCTGCTGCTATCTGCATCTTGCTCACCTGCATCTTGACCACGCAAGGTAGCAGGCCCGTCGCCCACTACCGCTAAAGTGGCAAGATTAAACCACAAGGGCCCCGCCTTCGCCCAGTCCGGCCCTGTCGTGGTGTGCGCCAGCCCACTTTTTTAGGGACGAGAAGGCTGTGGTGAAACAGCCATTGCGTACTCTTCCAGCTACGCTGGTCACCACGCAGGAAACAGTGCGTTTCCGGCATCTTCCCTCTTTCTCCTTGGGACTCAACTTCATCTTTGTTAGGCTGCCGGCATGCAAAACAACGGTGTGCTTGAGTGCGCCACTGCTCATCACGGCAACCCCATTGGAGAGAAAACGGATGATCGACAAACTTGCCTGGCTCACCTTTAAAGATCAGCAGCTGCTCTGCGCCCGCTCCCACGGCAAGGACATCTATTACATCCCGGGCGGCAAGCGGGAACCGGGTGAGAGCGACGAGGCAGCCCTGATCCGCGAGATTGAGGAGGAGCTGGCTGTTACCCTGCAACCCGACACCCTGCGCTTTGCCTGCGAATTCAGCGCCCAGGCCGATGGCAAACCGGCAGGTGTCGAGGTGAGACTTCGCTGCTACACCGGCGAAGCAAGCGGCACCCCCATCGCTTCGGCCGAAATTGCCGAGCTGCGCTGGCTCGACAGCTCTCACCTCGATGAGCTCTCCCCCGTCTCACGTCTGCTGTTTGCCTGGCTGGTTGAGCAGGGGTTGATCCGCTGACCCCATAGCCGGGAGCGATACAAACAAAAAAGAGGTGAACCAATGGCTCACCTCTTTTGCTTCAGACATGGCAGCAATCAGGGTAGTATCACCGCTCGCACCTCCACCTTCGGCGAATCAAACGCATCTTGCGCGGCGATGAGTTGCAGCTCGTAAGCCTGCTGGCGCCAGGTCTCCTGCAGCACCGCATCCACCGAGGCGTTGGTGCGTTCGAACGCGCTGACCGCATCGTGACCAGCAAGCAAATTCGCCAGCATCAGGGCGCTGATAAGATCGCCAACCCCCACCGGCTGGCGGGCAAAGTCATAGAGCGGACGGGCAATCAGGTAATCCCCTTGCGGGGTCGCCAGCAGCATCTCGAAGCGGCTGGAGTCCTGCGCCGCACGACCGAGATGCTTGACCAGCACCAGCTTGACGCCGCGAGCCAGCAGCTGATGGGCAGCCGCGCGGGTCTGATCCAGATCAGCCAGATGGGTATCGCAGAGGGTCTCCAGCTCCAGCAGGTTGGGGGCCATCATGTCGGCCACCGGCAACGCCTGCTCGGTCAGGAAACGGGTGACGCCAGGAGCGACGATACACCCCTTCTCCGGGTGACCCATCACAGGGTCGCAGAAGTAGATGGCATCGGGGTTGGCCGCCTTGACAGCGTTGACCACGGTCAGGATCTCGTCCCCCTGCTCGGCGGAGCCAAGGTAGCCACTCAGCACGGCGTCACACTGGCTCAACACCTCGATATTGCCCAATCCTTTCACCAGCGCACTGATATGACCCGCCGGCATCGCCATCCCCTGCCACCCCTGGGCATATTGGGTGTGGTTGGAAAACTGCACCGTGTTGATGGGCCATACATCCATACCAAGGCGGCGCATGGGGAAGACGGCCGCGCTGTTGCCGGCACAACCAAAGACCACGTGGGACTGAATAGAGAGAACGGATTTCATCGGGAATACCACAGCAAAGGATCAGCAAGGTGGGCAATATATCGGATGAAGATAACGATGCGCCACCTTGGCGCGGGATGAACAGGCAATTTCCTGACTAAAGACAGGTTTTTTACGCCATTTGGCCCACATCAACAAGGTGAGCGGAGCCATGATGCGCCGCGTCCGTCCGTCACATCCCGTTGTACTCAACGCCATGACGGGCAAAGTGATAGACCCATCCCTCATCACACGGCATGTCACTGGGTGGCGAAATCAGCTCAGGCAACACAGTCACCTTGCCACCAGCGGCATATTGCAGCGCCATCAGGGCGCAGAGCGCCGCATCGTAGCGATCGGTGCCTGCCAGCACGCCCGCGGGCAGCAAGGCCGCCAGATCGGGCCGTGCCGGAGAGGCCTTGCCGCCCACTTTGGCCAATGCCGGATAGACCTCCAGCACGGCGCGACTGGCCTTCGGGGCAACGGTCGGCACCAGTTGCAGATCCGAGAGTCGCGGCAGCATGGAGAGCGCCAGGGTGGCATTGTTGCCAAGCCGGTCGAAGGTGGCCGACAGCGGCTTCTTGCCGTACTGCTGATACAGCCAGCGCTCGCAGTCGCGATAGGCGTAGGGGTTGTCTATCTCACGCTCGGGAGCTGCGCAGCTATGTGGCTGGCCATTTAGCAGATCCCGCAAGGCACGGGGAAAAGCGAGTGGCGCATCGATACCGAGCGCCAGTTGCGGGCAGGCTTCTACCTGCATCAGGGTCAGCTCGTTTTGCAGGGCCGGACGCAGCAGAGCGGCCAGATCCGGCGCCACCCGCGAGCTTAGACGAAACAGCGGCGACACCCCAAGCCAGTGCAGGCGGTTGGAGTCGGCCTGCCAGCCCACCACGGCCACCGCCTGGGCGCTGCCCTGCCAGCCACGCACATCCCAGCCGATCCCGATTGCACTCATTTGCCCTGCCGTCATCAATTACCTCTGTTCGCCTGTCACAAGTTGCAAGAGGCACAGGGTAATCAGCAGATGCCTTTAACGCAAAGCGAACTGCCTTGGTCAGAACGATTTCTGGAAGTTCACCAGCGGCAGAATGGGGAACACGCCGTTGGCGGCATAGTTGGCCAGCCCGATCTGCAAGCCATCGAGGTGCTTGGTTGCATTGATAAAGCCAATCTGGAAGGTGGTACGCTCGGCATAGTTGACGAAGCCGACGTTGGCCAGCGCATTGCCCTTGGCGATATTGACCGCCCCCCAGTTAAGCCCCTGCACATTATTGGTCAGGTTGACCAGCCCCAGATTGACGCCGGTATCCTGCCCTTCGTGCCAGTTGATGGCGTTGATGGCAACTCCGCCAAACTGGTGGCGCACCCTACCGGCACCGAGAAAGATCCCGAGCTGCAGGCCGCTGAACTGATCCACATCGGAGAGGGCGAAGATCGGCAGATCAATACCCTTCACCTGACCGGTCCGACCGTAGAGCAGCGAGGCGCGCGCCCCTTCCACCTGATGGGACGCGGGCAAATTGACCCCGGGCAGCGAGACCTGCACCGGAGTACTGGCCTGCGCGACACCGCACAGGGTCAGGGCGCTGCATGCCAGCAGCAGGCGGGAGAGTGTCATGGAAAGTTCCTTGGGCCATTGAGAGTGACCCGATCCTAACAGTAAGGGGCTAGTGTGGGCACACCAGCAGGGACGAGGTGCGTCACGATACGTCACGGTTGGCCCTCTCACCTCTCCATCAGGTCTTGCGAAAGCGCCACCTCAAGGACAATCGGCCACTTTTTCGCAGCGAGTGGCCCCTCTTCCTTTCTTTGCCTGAGCGAACTGCCTAAAATAGTCGCCCTGCTGTATCCGGCATTCATCCATCTAGAGGATTTCCCATGGAGACGTTTCTGCTCGAAGGTCACCCCTTCGTTGCCTTGTGTGACCTTATCAAACATCAGGGGTGGGCCGATTGTGGCGGCGCCGCCAAAGCCCTCGTTGCCGAAGGGCTGGTCGAGGTGGACGGTCAGGTGGAGACCCGCAAGCGCTGCAAGATCGTGGCCGAACAGGTGGTCAACTTCAACGGCATGAAGGTCGTGGTGAAAGAGGGCGTCAGCCCGGAGATTGGCTAAACCCGTTTCGGGGAGCCACTCTCCGGCAACCCGCTAGCTGGCCTTGATCGACAGGGTCAGCACAAAACGCGCCATCGCCTCATCCCCGTTCAATGACGGACAGGTGGCTACCACCTGGATGGGGCGATTGATGCGCTGACCGCTTGCCAGCGACTCGTCGATCATGGCGTCAATCTCCTCCCCCGCTGCGCAGTCGAACTGCACATCCCCCTCCGGTCGTTTCAAAAACTCCCCCTGCACATCCTTGAAGGCGAAGTGCACCTTCTTGCGCCGCTGCCGCCCCTTCTCCATCACCAGCAGACCGCCTACCAGATCGGCGCCGGTCGCCAGCGCGCCAAAATACATGCTGCCCAGGTGGTTGCGGGTACGCCAGCCAAGGGGAATGCGAATGCGCAGCGCCTTGGCGTTCATCTCTTCGATGATCGGGGCACAAAACCCGATGACGGGAATGTAGCGCCAGGCAAACAGCCGAAGCGCCAGATTGGCTTTGAAGCGTTGCAAATCCATATGCGAACTGATCCGATGAGTTAATGTAAACAACATGTTGCCTGCATCTGCGCCATTCGACAAGCACAGGGATCACGGTTACGACCTTTACCCAACGCAAAAAAACAGAGGGAACCGCACCGGTTCCCTCTTTTCGCTCATGTCGCTGTTACAGCAAATGTGCCGATCAGGCGCGCTTCTCTTCCAGCCAGGCCCCCTGACTCTGCATCTCGAACAGCTGGGCATAGTGACCGCCGAGGGCCATCAACTCACCATGGGTACCCCGCTCATTCACCTGACCGCGGGAGAGCAGCAGGATCTCGTCCGCATCGACGATGGTCGAGAGGCGGTGGGCGATGGCGATGGTGGTGCGGCCACGACGGGCGGCAGAGATCGCCTGCGACAGCGCCAACTCGGTCTGGGAGTCCACGCTGGCCGTCGCTTCATCCAGAATGAGGATACGCGGATCTCCCACCAGTGCACGGGCAAAGGAGAGCAGTTGCCGCTGACCGGCGGAGAGGTTCTTGCCCCCCTCCTCCATCAGGGTGTTGATCCCCTGTGGCAAGCTGCGCACAAAGTCGGCCAACTGCACCTCGCTCAACGCCTGCCAGAGCCGCGCGTCATCTATGCCGGCGCGGCCGAGACGCAGGTTCTCCGCCAGGGTGCCGACGAAGATAAAGGGATCTTGCTGCACCAGCCCGATGCTGCGGCGCACCGCCGCCAGCGACAGGGTATCCAGTGCGTGATCATCGAAGCGGATCTGCCCCTGATCCAGCGGATAGAAGCCCATCAGCAAGCTGATGATGGTGGACTTGCCGCTGCCGGTATGGCCCACCAGCGCCAGCATCTGGCCCGGTTTTGCGGCAAAACTGACCTCCCGCAGCACCTGCTGCTCACCATCGTAGGAGAAGCTCACCCGCTCGAAACTGACCCGCCCTTCCAGCGGGCGCAGCTCGCCCTCGGTGCTCTCGCGGGTTTCATCGAGCAGGGCAAAGACCCGCTCCCCCGCCACCATCGCCTGCTGCAGCTGGTTAAGCTGGTTGGTCATCTCGATGAGCGGCTCGATCATCCGGCCCAGATAGCTGATAAATGCGTAGAGCACACCCACCTGAATGGCACCAGTGCTGCTCAGTCCCTCGTGGGCAAACAGCGCCAACAGGCCAATCAGCACCATCATGTAGAAGAGATCGATGAGCGGACGCAGCAAAATGCCGTTGATCTTGAGGCTCTTGATCCGTGCCGACCAGTGCTGCTGATTCACCTCGGCAAAGGCGTTGGCAAAGTAGCGCTCCTGCACCATCGCCTGGATCACCGGCATCCCCTGCAGCGACTCGTTGAGGCGGCTGTTGATGTCGGAGAGCAGGCTGCGGGTCGCTCGCACCACCGGCACACTCAGTTTCTGGTAGAGCCACATCACCCCGCCCACGGCGGGCAGCAACAGGGAGCAGACCAGCATCAGCCGCAGATCCAGCAGCGCCATGGAGATGAGGATGCCGCACAAGAGCACCACCTTTTGCACCAGCAAGCCGATCACCTGCACATAGAGGTTCATGATCGCCTCGGTGTCGTTGGTGATGCGGGAAATCAGCGAGCCAGAGCGATGCTTGTCAAAATAGCTAGCTGGCAAGCGGATGGCGGTGGCAAATACCTGCTCGCGCAAAGTTTGCACCACCGCCTGAGCGATGCGGTTAAAGCGCAGGGATTGCAAATAGAAGCCAGCCGCCGAGAGCACCTGCAAACCCAGATAGCCCGCCGCAATCAGGGCAATGGTGGGCAGCACGATATTGCGTGGCGCCAGATAGTCATCGATAAAAAGCTTGATCAGCAGCGGTCCGGCCACTTCGGCGCCGGTGGCAAGCAGCAAACAGATCCCCGCCTGAATAAGCCAGCGAGGATACTGGGCGCAGTAAGCGAGCAGTCGTTTAATGGTCGGATTCACAGGCTCTCCTCCACCGCTTCTTCGAGACGCTGATAACGCACCATATCTGCGTACCAGCCATTGTGCGCCATCAGGGCACCGTGATGACCCCGCTCGCTGACGGCCCCCTGCTCCAGCACCAGGATCTCGTCGGCCTGCTCCACCGCCGTCATGCGATGGCTGACCAGGATCAGGGTGCGACGATGGGCCTTGAGGGCGTGCAGAATTTGCTGCTCAGTGTGGGCGTCCACCGCCGAGAGCGCATCGTCAAGCACCAGAATGGGCACCTCCAGCAGCAGAGCACGGGCAATGGCCAACCGCTGTTTCTGGCCGCCGGAGAGGGTCACCCCTTTCTCCCCGACCTCGGTCTCATAACCCTTGGGGAAACGCACGATATCATCGTGGACACAGGCAATGCGCGCCACCCGTTCGACCTCCTCGCGGCTCGCATCGGGTTTGCCGAGGGCGATATTGGCGGCGATAGTGGTGGAAAACAGGAATGGCTCCTGCGGCACATAGGCAAACTGGCTGCGCAGTGTGGCGAGCGGCAGCTGGTCAATCGGAACGCCACCCATGACAATCGAACCGTGAGTCGGATTGGCAAGGCGCATCAACAGCTTGAGCAGGGAGCTCTTGCCTGCCCCGGTGCGCCCCACCACCCCGAGCATCCCCCCTTGCTTGAGGGTAACGTCGATATTCGCAAGCAGGGTGCGCTGCTCGAGTTGATAGCTCACCCCTTTGATCTGCAAAGGAAAGGCAGAGGTAAACACCGCCGGCTGGGCGGGCTCTTCGATATCGCTGCGCTCCCCCAGCAGGCTTTCGATACGGGAGTAGGCGGCGCTGCCCCGCTCGATGATGTTGAACAGCCAGGCGATGGCAAACATCGGCCAGATCAGCTGGCCGAGGTACATGGTGAAGCTGGTGAGCTCACCCAGAGTCAGCTCATCGCGCAGCACCAGCACACTGCCCCCCGCCACCGCGAGGAAGTAGGAGCAACCGATACAGAGGTAGATGACCGGATCGAACTTGGCATCGATGCGGGCCACCGCCATATTGCGCTCCCCCGCCTGTTTGGTCAGCTCGGCAAAGCCTTCATCTTCCAGCGATTCAACCGCATAGGATTTCAACACCCGCACGCCGGAAAGAGCCTCCTGGGTCTTGTTGTTGAGCCTGGAGAAGGCCCCTTGCGCCGCCTTGAACTGGGTGTAGATCTGGGTGCCGAAGCGGTTCATGAAATAGGCCATCACCGGCAGCGGCAGCAAGGAGACCAGCGTCAACTGCCAAGAGTACTGGCTGCACATGATGGAGAGCACCAATACCCCGACCATGATGGAGTCCACCAGAGTCAGTACCCCTTCGCCAGCGGTCATCTCCACAGCCTGAATGTCATTGGTGGCATGGGCCATCAAATCGCCGGTACGGTGGCGCTGATAAAAATCGGGGCTCATCCGGGTGAAATGGCTGAAAAGGCGATTGCGCAACACATAGGCCAGACGGTAAGAGGCACCGAACAGCATCACCCGCCAGACGTAGCGCAGCAGATAAATCAGCACACCCAGACCAAACAGCCCCGCCAGATAGCGCATCAGGGTACCATTGTCGAGACCGCCCCTGGTGATGCCATCAACCACCCAGCCCACCACTTTGGGCGGAATAACGGTCAACAGGGCCACCATCAGTAGCAGGGAGATGGCAGCCAGATAACGGGGCCACTGCTCCTTGAAAAACCAGCTCAATCGTAGAAATACGCTCACACCACCAACCTTTAGCGCTCTCTGCCCGTGACCGCTCCAAGGAGCGGCCATCAGAGAAGCCACGCAGAAATAGAACAATGAAAACAATCGCCTCCGGCTGGAGGCGATTTGAACGAAAGCTCATCATATCCCGAACCGGGATGGTTGAGAATAATTACTATTTAATTCACTGTGACATGCGATCATCCCCTGATGAATAGGGATTATACGAATTTTCATGCTGCTCACCGGTCAACAGGAAGTGTGACACCTCTTCCCGGGTCTGGCTGAAGACCTGTTGCAACTGCTCCAGATCCGCCTCGCTCAGCACCTCGTTTTGCCGCAGGCGCCACTCCAGCTCGCCAGCCACCAATTGCAGACGGGCCGCCGAGATATTGGCAGACACCCCCTTGAGGGTGTGCAGTAGCTTGCTGGCCACCTCGGGCTGCTGACGGCGCAAGGCGGAACGGATCTCCCACAGATCGTCCTTGTGCTCCGACATAAACAGCTTGAACAGGATCTGCAATGCCTCCTTGTCCTGCTCCAGCCGCTTGAGGGCATCCTGCAGATCGAGGATCCCCATCATATCCGGCGGTTTCACCTCCATGATCCCCGCCTGCTCCACCCCTTGCGGCTTCACCCACTGCAGCAGGTTGTTGTAAAGATCCAGCTTGCTCACCGGCTTGGTGACGTAACCATTCATCCCCACCCCCAGGCAGCGCTCCTTGTCTCCATGCATGGCGCTGGCAGTGAGGGCTATGATGGGCACATCGTGCTTGTCGACCATTTTGCGGATCTGGCGGGTGGCATCGAGTCCGTCCAGCACCGGCATCTGCAGGTCCATCAGGATCACGTCAAAAGGCTGCTCGGCAACCCGCTCCACCGCCTCGCGACCATTGTTAACCACGCACACTACCGCATCGACCCGACGTAGATATTCGATGATGAGCTGCTGATTGACCCGGTTGTCTTCGGCCAACAGCACTCGGGTACCCTGCAACAGGGATTTGAAGTGCTGCTGATCCCCCTGAGCCTCTGCCTTGCGCAGATTGAGTTCATAAGAGCTGCCATTGAGCAACTCGTCCACCTTGGCCAGCAGGGCATTCTCGGTCATCGGCTTGGGCAGAAAATGGGTCAGCCCCATGCTGTCCATCCGGGCGTGCAGCCCCTCTCTGGCCCAGGCGCTGATCATCAGGATGGGTATCCGCCGCCACTGGCTGTGCTGATACATCTCCAGCGCCAGATCGAGTCCATCCTCCTGCCCCATGCGCCAGTCGAGGATTGCCAACCGCAGATTGGGCCCCTCTTCACGTAATAATTGACGGGCACGGGAAAGGGAGTTGACCGGCAGCACTCGCACACCCGCCCGAGTCAGGATGTCCCGAGCCAGATCCAGCACCAGTTCGTTGTCATCCATCACCATCACCAGCGGCTGGTTTTCGAAGAAAACTTTCCGTCCAGCCACACCGTAGACCGCCTGCGCCATCGGGATATCGAACTTGAACAGAGAGCCGACGCCAGGCTTGCTCTCTACGGTGATCCGCCCCCCCATCAGCTCCACCAGCCGCTGGGAAATATTGAGCCCAAGACCCGAGCCGCCATATTTGCGGGTATTGCCCGCCTCCAGCTGGGTAAACGCCTGAAACAGTTGGGTCTGCTTCTCTTCGGCAATGCCGATGCCGGTATCGCGCACACTGAAGCGGATCCGCATTGGATGGGAGTTGGCCAGATCGATGGAGACTTCGACCTCACCACGTTCGGTGAATTTGATGGCATTGTTCACCAGATTGACCAGAACCTGCCCCAGCCGCAGAGGATCCCCACGCAAGAAGACAGGCACCTCCGGCGATTTGCGAATGATCACCTCCACATGTTTGCGCTCCGCCAGATCGGCAAACATGCCCGCCAGCGAGTCGAGCTGCTCGCTGAGATCGAAGTCGATCTCCTCCAACGTCAGCTTGCCGGACTCCACCTTGGTCAGATCGAGAATGTCGTTGATAAGCAGCAGCAAGGTATCTGATGAAGACTTTATCTTGCCCAGATAGTCCCGTTGTTGCTGATCCAGCTCGGTCTGCAGTGCCAGTGAGCTGAAACCGATGATGGCATTCATGGGGGTGCGGATCTCGTGGCTCATATTGGCCAGAAAATCGCTTTTGGCCTGTGCCAGCAAGGCCGTCTGACGGGACAACTCGCTCAACTTCTGATTACGACGCCATAGGGTATAGGCCACCAGCACAAAACTGATCAAGGCACCGCCAAGCACCATTAAATAGAAGCGGTTCAGCAATGATGAAGCCCGCTCCAGCTTATCCATCTTCCAGCGCACCAGGTTATCGCTCACCTGCATATCGATGAGACGATGGCGCAGGGTATGATAAGCCATCACCTGACGACTCAAATCCTTGCTCAGGTTAACCAAGGTGATCACCTCGGGTTGCGAGCCGTAATGGGAAGCAAGAGCACGCTGCAACAAGCTCAGCTGTTGCTGATACTGGTTATCGGCGCTGTGTTGCAAAAAATGGCTGAGTTGGGCCAACTCATTGAGATCACGATGCAAGAGGCTCTCTGCCGGCGTGATAGCGCGTACCTTCTCAAGCTGATGCTGAAAGGGTTGCACGATATATTCCACCGCCTTTTCCATGCTGTACAGTCTGGCCAGCTCCATCTGGTAGAGATCCAAATCCTGCAGCAACCTCTGTGAAAGAGGCGTTTGCTCAACCTCAGCATCACTACGAACCCTGTGAACAAAGCTATCGAGGATACCGGATAACTGGACGAGCCGTTGCTGAACATTGCTATCATTGGCACTCTCACGACCAAGCAGGTAAACACTGTCGGTGTTGATCCGGTTCAGCACTGCCTCCGCTGCCTGATTCAGGCTGTATGCACGCTGCTGTTGACTAAGCAGTTGCCAGCAAAGAACCGAGAAGCCGAGCAACAAGGCAGCAACAAGCAGCTGTACCACAGGGCTCTTCCGTGATCCTTTATTCATCCCGTTTTGACTCTCTACTTATAATGGCCGCTGAATTGTCCGGCTTGAGCAGAGCTCGGAGTGGAAGTGTCCACCCCAGCCGAGCGCTGTGTTAACGTTATTTCACTATTTTAACTCTGGCACTATTTTCATCACAGCCACCAGAACCGATCTTCAAGGAGACTATTATGTCATTTATCACTACTTATTGTAGCCACTGCTTTACAAGAAACCGCCTGCCCTCCACCCATGTAACCCACTCCGCCAAATGTGGGCACTGCAAGGCGTCCCTGTTCAGCCAAACCCCTTGCCTCGGGAAGGCGGATAACTTCGATACCCTGATCAACTCCGATATTCCGGTCGTTGTCGATTTTTGGGCCAGCTGGTGCGGCCCTTGCCAGCAGTTTGCTCCAGTATTTCATGATGTTGCCCATGAACTCGAACCACGGATGCGCTTTGTCAAAGTCGATACCGAGCAGCAGAGCACCATTGCCGCCCGTTACGCCATTCGCAGCATCCCCACCCTGATGGTCTTCAAACAGGGTAAAGTGGTGAACCAGATAAATGGATCCCTGCCCAAGAACATGTTCAAGCAGTGGCTGGAACAGTTCATGGATGTTTAACTTATGTTTCAGCAATGTTTGATTTATGTATTTATTTCCTCATTTTTATCAATGAGTGTGTGAGTAGAGACTGATTTTCAATATGTGAGCCTGTTTCAAACAAGTGAATGGATGTAATCTCGGCAACACAAAAACAACCATAAATTAACCGAGAGAACGATATGCACACATCGGCTGTACCCGCTACTCCATCTCGTTGGCTGGATATCAAGACCGGGATCGTGATCCTGGATCTGCTCCTGCTATGCATCATGCTCGCTTGGCTCCCTTTTGATCCTATGGTCAACAAGGGGCTGGGCATTCTGGTCTTTATAGCTATTCTCTGGCTGACCGAAGCGGTCAACATCACTATCACCGCGATCTCCATCCCGGTACTTGCCACCCTGCTCGGGGTGTTTGATATGAGCAAGTCGTTGACCGACTTCGCAAACCCGGTGTTGTTCCTCTTCTTTGGCGGTTTTGCCCTGGCGGCAGCGCTATCCAAACAGGGGCTAGACACCCAGATTGCCGGTAAGGTGATGCAGCTCGCCAAGGGACACCTCGGCTGGGCTGCCATCGTACTCTTCAGTATTACTGCGGCACTCTCCATGTGGATCAGCAATACCGCTACCGCCGCCATGATGATGCCGCTGGCCCTTGGCATGCTCAAAGGTCTCGACATTCACAAGGAGCGCCGCACACTGGTCTTCGTATTGCTTGGTGTTGCCTACAGCGCCAGTATTGGCGGCATCGGCACCCTGGTAGGCAGCCCGCCCAATGCCATTGCGGCCGCCCAGATGGGGCTGGGCTTCACTGACTGGCTGAAATTTGGCATTCCTGTTGTCCTCATCTTCATGCCAGTAGGCATCGGGCTGCTCTATCTGGTAACCCGCCCCAACCTCTCACATCAGGTCAGCACAGAGCGAGTGACCATAGAGTGGACCGGCCAACGCAAGGTGACCATGCTGATATTTCTGACCACAGTGCTGTTGTGGATTGGCTCCCAGCCTATTGCCCAGGCGCTGGGAGGAATACCTCAATTTGATACACTGATCGCCATGGGAGCCATCATCGCCATCGCCGTCAGCCGGGTAGCTAGCTGGGATGACATCAACCAGAACACCGACTGGGGAGTACTGATGCTGTTTGGTGGCGGCTTGACCCTGAGCGCCATCCTTAAGCAGACCGGGGCCAACGCCTTCCTGGCGGAGCACCTATCCAACGGTCTGGCCACCATGCCGATCTTCGTCATCCTGCTCTGTCTTGCCACCTTCGTGGTGTTCCTGACCGAGCTGGTATCCAACACCGCTACCGCCGCTCTGCTGGTTCCACTGTTTGCCGGAGTCGCAGAGGCACTGGGAGTCTCTCCCATTGTCGTATCCGTGCTGATCGCTGTCGGTGCCTCATGCGCTTTCATGCTGCCAGTGGCTACCCCGCCCAACGCCATTGTCTTCGCCAGCGGCCATATCCAGCAGCGTGAAATGATGCGGGCCGGCCTGGTGCTGAACCTGGTCTTCACCGTCATTTTGACCCTGCTTGCCTATTTTATGGGCGACATACTGCATTGATGGCTGGTGGCTCGCTCGCCGGGCTCCTCAATCAACACCAGGTTCCAACAAAGCCCCGTATCATCGGGGCTTTCTCTTTTCCTGCACCCCAACGGCCATCTGTCACATCCCTGACCATCGTCAGCTTGTGCCATGCGACAGCAGCGAGAGTACACATGATGATGACTTCAGACTTATGAGCGATACGGGTGCCATGAGATGAGGTGTTCCCGGGAAAGGCTGGTAATAACGACATTAAAATAATATGTGATGCCCTGTACATCTATCACAGATGATCAAGCTTTTTGCAAATGGTGTACAAATATTTACGAATCCAAGCAGCTATAAAAAAACCCCGCATAGCGGGGTTCTCATATTAAGAGGTGATCAACCGATGTTGCAGGGTTTCAGCTTCCAGATACGATCCACATAGTCCTGGATGGAACGGTCTGAGTTGAACTTACCCATGGTGGCCGAGTTGATGATAGCCTTCTTCGCCCACAGTGCCGGATCCCGATACCAGGTATCGATCAGCTTGTGTGCATCCGAGTAGGACTGGAAGTCAGCCAAGGTCAGGTAAGGGTCTCCCCCTTCCAGCAAAGAGCGCTTGATGGAGGCCAGCTCACCCGGACGACCCGGCGTGAAGTAGTCGGTATCAAACCAGTCCAGCACGGCCTTGAGCTCGGAGTTGGCATAGTAGAAGTCGTACGGATTATAACCGCGCGCCTTCAGCGACTTCACTTCGTCCACGTTCAGACCGAAGATGGCACAGTTTTCGGCCCCCGCCTCTTCGGCGATCTCGATGTTGGCTCCATCCAGCGTCCCGATGGTGATTGCTCCGTTGAGTGCCATCTTCATGTTGCCGGTACCGGATGCTTCGTAACCAGCAGTAGAGATCTGCTCGGAGACATCTGCCGCCGGGATCAACTTCTCGGCCAGACTCACGCGGTAGTTCGGCATGAACACCACTTTCAGCTTGCCCTGGATACGAGCATCGTTGTTGACCCGATCCGCCAGCTTGTTGATGGCATAGATGATGTCTTTGGCCAGCTTGTAACCGGGCGCCGCTTTGGAGCCGAAGATAAACACACGCGGATGCATGTCATAGTCCGGGTTGGCCAGCAGACGACGATAGAGTGCCATGATGTGAATAAGGTTCAGTTGCTGGCGCTTGTACTCGTGCAGACGCTTGATCTGAACGTCAAAGATCGCCTCGGCACTGACATCGATACCGGTTTCGTCTTTGATGACCTTGACCAGCTTCTCTTTGTTATGACGTTTGATGGTCATGAACTGCTGCTGGAACGCCTTGTCGTCGGCAAATTTCACCACGCCACGCAGTTTGTCCAGTTGCAGCGGCCACTCCTTGCCCACCACTTCGTTGTAGAGACCCGCCAGCTCCGGGTTGCAGGCCAGCAGCCAGCGACGCGGGGTTACCCCGTTGGTCACGTTGCACATTTTTTCCGGCCACAGCTCGGCATACTCGGGGAAGAGATCTTCCTTCACCAGCTTGGAGTGGATCTCGGCCACACCGTTCACCTTGGACGAACCGATCACGCACAGGTTGCCCATGCGAACCTTGCGCACGGCCCCCTCTTCGATGATGGAGAGCTTGGCCTTGATGGCGTCGTTGCCCGGCCACTTGGGCTCCACCAACTCGTTCAGGAAGCGGGCGTTGATCTCGTAAATCACCTCCAGATGGCGAGGCAGTACTTTCTCGAACAGGCTGACCGACCACTTCTCCAGCGCTTCCGGCAGCAGAGTGTGGTTGGTATAAGAGAAGACCTGATAGCAGATAGTCCAAGCGGCATCCCAGTTCAGATCTTCCTCGTCAACCAGCACCCGCATCAGTTCCGGGATGGCGACAGTCGGGTGAGTATCGTTGAGCTGAATAGCAATTTGCGCGGCAAAGTTGCTGAAGTCACTGCCATGGACCCGCTTGTAGCGGCGCATGATGTCCTTGATGGAGCAAGCACAGAAGAAGTACTGCTGGATCAGACGCAGCTCTTTACCGGCATCGGTCTCATCGTTCGGATACAGCACCTTGGAGATGGTCTCGGCCTGGGCTTTCTCAGCCTGGGAGTCGATGTACCCCCCGGCGTTGAACACGTCCCAGTCGAAAAACTCGGAGGCGCGGGATTCCCACAAACGCAGGATGTTGACGGTGTGACCGCCAAAACCGACCACAGGAATATCCCAAGGCACCCCTTTAATCTTGCGACCGGCGTGCCATACCTTCTTCAGGCCGCCATTGTCACCAAACACGGTCTCGACGTAGCCATAGAGCGGCACTTCTTGCACCGACTCGGGGCGGCAGATCTCCCAGGGGTTGCCATATTCACGCCAAGAGTCCGGACGCTCGATCTGGCGGCCATCCTGGATTTCCTGACGGAACAGACCGTGTTCGTAGTGGATACCGTAACCAACCGCCGGATAGTTCAGAGTGGCCAGCGAGTCGATAAAGCAGGCAGCCAGACGACCCAGGCCGCCGTTGCCAAGTGCCATGTCCGGCTCTTGTTCGCACAGGTCGGTCAGTTCCAGACCGAGTTCGCCCAGCGCCTCTTCGCAAGTCTTGTAGAGGGAGAGGTTGTGCAGGTTGTTGGAAGTCAATCGTCCCATCAGGAATTCAGCAGAGAGATAGTGAATCGCACGAGTATCTTTCTTGAAATGAGTCTGCTGAGTGCGGGTCAGGCGCTCGTACACCTGTTCATTGACAGCCGCAGCAGTGGCTTTCCACCACGCTTCGGGAGAGGCTTTCTGTTCGCTTGTTCCCAAGGTAGAACGCAGGTGACGCACGATACTCGCCTTGAGCTGATCTTTATCCAGTTGGAGATCCTGGTCTGTCTTCTTCTTGGTAGCCATAAACCATATTCCTTCGTTACAAATAAAATTGTTATCCCGCTTGCGGGACCGGCGCTGTTGTTATCTCAAAATATGTACCGGCGTGAGAATACTAACTAAAGCGGCAGAATTAAAAGTTAACGCAAGTCACACTTTAACCGATAAAAACAGCCTGAAAAGCTTGAAAACCCTTTCCTTAAATTGATCGCACAAAAACAAACATTCCCTTTATTATCAAAAGCTTAATGAAAAAATAAAAATATTCTGGCATGAATAGGTTTTCAAAGATTGCCAAGCCTTGAAAATCCCTGAAAATAGGCAGCAAGACGGCACATTGAAACCGGTTTCAATGTGCCTGAAAAATTACCGTATAAATATGAAGCAATCATTGCATCCTTAAAGATGTGCTTTGAACTGATTGCTCAATGGATCGTAATGGTACCCAATCTGATCCAGACGCCCTGCCAACTGCTCTTCACTCATATCGTAATAGGCCAGCAACTCCTCCAACCCGTCACACTCAAGCCTTAGCTTCTCATTGATGATGCCCAGCAAGATGTTGGCATCAAGACGTTGCAAGGTACTGATATCCATGGCGGCACCTCCTGTAAATGACCTGTATAACCATGGGCGGTTACGCAAGGTTTGTCCATAGTACGAAAAACACCCAGCCAGTTTTATATTAAATAACTTTTAAAAACATAGTCTTACTAACGTCACATGCCAACACCATCACATTTTTCAGCAAAAACACCTTGTCACTGCCACAGGATAGAACTACTGTACACACATACAGCTTGGATATTCATACAGGAATCCCATATATGAACCAGCCCCTGCACTCACTGCCCTTTGCGATGAATCGTGTCATGAGCAAGCCCTGGCCAACCAGAACCGCCTGCAAAGCGGAGTTGGCTCATTATGGTGTAACTATCCAGTCTGATGATCAGTTTCTGAGCGAGCTGACAAAGCTTGGGGAGGCTCATACCGGCTGGATCTTGTTGATCGCCCCGCCGGGACGCCCCACAGTCAGCCGTCTGGAAGAGCGAGGTATCGATCCCAAGAGAGTGCTGGTGGTACATAGCCCCAAAATCAAGAACTGGCAGCAAACCCTGGAGCGCAGTCTGGGCAATGGTCACTGCGCCGCCGTATTTACCTGGCTACCCGAGCAGATCGAGCTGGATCACGTCAAGCTGCAGCGACTGGGACAGCAATCTGGCGTACTCACCCGCTTCTTTGGCGCGAAACGCACTAACCTCGACACACCTCTGCTGGCCTATTCAGAGCAAGATATCTATCTCAATCATTAAGACAAAAAACGAACGCCTACGCAGGCTCTCCCGCGGGTCGCAGCGACAGAAGGGCGCAAACAATATGTGACCAGCGGCTTTATTTGAAAGACAAGCGTGCAACAGCCTGACGGTAGGCATCGGAGATCATTTGACCCTGCTTGCTGCAAGCAGACAAACATCAAAAGATGTAACGGATCAAGAAGCAGAAAATAAAACCTGAACTGGACAATCATGCAGCCCAAGTATTCAAACCTGTGGGACTTCCTGCCCACCAGCGAACCCGTTTGAGCAATATGATGAGGCTGAAAGTCATTGCATTCATTTGAGCTGATCACGACAAATTTCCCCCCGGAGTGACCCTCTCCTTGAAATACCGGGTAACAAGGGGTATAACCACGCGTTTTATCAGGTGTAATAAGTGAGCGGTATGATGCAAGCCCCCTTTTGGCAGACCAAGAGTCTGCAGCAGATGACTGAATCCGAATGGGAATCCCTCTGCGATGGTTGCGGAAAATGCTGCCTCAACAAGCTGATAGATGAAGATACAGACGAACTGGTTTTCACCAATGTCGCCTGCAATTTGCTTAACACCAAGACCTGTCAGTGCTCTGATTACGCCAATCGTTTCAAAAAAGAGCCTGACTGTCTGCAGATCACCCATGACAAGATCACCGAATATGACTGGCTCCCCTCAACCTGCGCATATCGCCTGCTGTCTGAAGGTGACGCTCTTCCAGAGTGGCATCCTCTGCTGACCGGCAGTCGTTCCGCGATGCATCAGGCTGGTCAATCCGTCCGTGGCAAAGTCATTCACGAGGATCAGGCGGGTGAATGGATCGATCACATCATCACTTGGGCCAGCTGACACGCTCAACCCGCTATTCTCCAGAGACAAGGGCTGCACAATGTGCAGCCCTTGTTGTTTCTGCAAGCAGGGTTTGTAGCTTCACACATATCTGGCTGGCTAAACCAGACCACCTCCAAGCTGCGCATTGAGAGAGATAGAGGCAGAAGCAGAGGCAGAGGCAGAGGCAGAGGCAGAGGCAGAGGCAGAGGCAGAGGCAGAGGCAGAGGCAGAGGCAGAGGCAGAGGCAGA